>CAJONT010000158.1 GCA_905235975.1 uncultured Prevotella sp. | reverse complement strand
GACGTTATTAGTTCTTTGCAAAAATACGAAATAAAATTAAGACTCGGCTCAAAACGAAAAGAATGTCGCAATAAATATTGAAGAATCTCGTTTTTAATGTGACTAAGGGCTTGATAAGAAAAGGATTATGTGAGGGGCTAAAACCTATCCTAATGATTCTTGCTTTTGCCCTTATGGCGTGTGACGGCGCGACGCATTTCCCTGGGCGTTGCTTTGGGCTAAGGGATTCTGGCCTTTCAGGCCGTTTGCGCATCACGGTAAATCGGAAGCAGTAAAACAGGGGTTGGACTTCGCAAATCAATTGATGTGATAGGGTTGTCATCAATTGTTTAATCAAGACTTAATGTGTAGTCATGCTGAACAAGATATGCATAAGATAGCGGTGATAGGCGGCGGAGCCGCGGGGTTCTTCTTCGCCATTAATTTGAAGGAGATGTGTCCGGATGTCGAGGTGACGATTCTGGAGCGAAGCAAGCGTGTGCTGGCGAAAGTGGAGATTTCCGGCGGCGGACGCTGCAACTGCACCAACAGCTTTGAGGGCATCACCGACCTGAGCACGGTGTATCCTCGCGGTCACCGGCTGCTGAAGCGACTTTTTCACACCTTCGACCACAAAGATGCGTATGCGTGGTTTGAAGGACACGGCGTGCCGCTGACTACCCAGGAAGACGGCTGTGTGTTTCCACAGGCACAAGACTCTCACGCCATCATCAACTGCTTCCTTTCCTACGCCAACCGCTACGGCATCCGGATAGAAAGACAATCGGGTGAGCAGTTTTTGGGTTCTATGCTGGACCCAAATGTCTGGTCCCCTGACTCTTTCGATGCCGTGTGCGTGGCGACAGGCGGTTCGCCCACAGGACGCGGACTGGCATGGCTTCGCGACATGAACCTCGCGATAGAGGAACCGGTTCCCTCGCTCTTCTCGTTGAGCGTGGACGACCGTTCGCTGAACAGCCTCAAGGGCATCGTGGCATCCCATGCCTCCGTCTATATCCCCGGCAAGAAGATGCGTACGGAGGGGCCACTGCTCATCACACACTGGGGGCTGAGCGGTCCTGCCATCCTGAAACTGTCGAGCTACGCCGCACGGGAGCTGTACGACTGCGGCTATCGCCTGACCATAGGCATCAACTGGACCGGCGAGAGCGAGGATGCAGTGCGCAATGCGTTGAAACAGGCAGCGGCACAGCGCCCCATGCAACTGCTCACCACCACCCCACCCCTCGGCTTGCAACAACGGCTTTGGGCGCACCTGACGGAAAAGGCTATCCACGGGCGCGAGGGAGCACGATGGTGCGACATCGGCAAGCACGACATGAACCGCCTTGTGAGCGTACTGTGCAGCGACACCTATCCCACCGCGGGCAGAGCGCCCTTCAAAGACGAGTTTGTGACCTGTGGCGGCGTATCGCTGCGGAACGTGGATACGAACACGTTGGAGAGCCGTTTGCATCCGGGGCTCTACTTCGCCGGCGAGGTGCTCGACATCGACGGCATCACAGGAGGGTTCAATTTTCAGGCAGCCTGGACCACTGCTTTCGTGGCAGCAAAGAGCCTCGCCGAGAAATTGAGCGGCACCCCGTGACAGATCACACAAAACACAAAACGGCGCCTCCCCGTAGGAAGACGCCGAACCACTATAAAAAAATCCCTACTTACTTGAAGTAGCGTTTTAGGAGACCTGCAAATCCGGCTCCGTGACGAGCCTCATCTTTTGCCATTTCGTGTACGGTGTCGTGGATGGCATCGAAGCCAGCGGCTTTGGCATTCTTTGCGATGCGGAACTTGTCCTCGCAAGCACCTGCCTCGGCAGCAGCCCTCTTCTCAAGGTTGGTCTTGGTATCCCATACGCACTCGCCGAGGAGCTCAGCAAACTTGGCAGCGTGCTCAGCCTCTTCGAAAGCATAGCGTTTGAAAGCCTCAGCAATCTCGGGATATCCCTCGCGGTCGGCCTGGCGGCTCATAGCGAGGTACATGCCCACCTCACCGCACTCACCGTTGAAGTGATTGCGCAGGTCCTGTATCATCTCTTCGCTCACGCCATCGGGTTTGCCGTCACCAATCTTATGCACGGTGGCATAGGTCATCTCCTCGTCGGTGATTTCCTTAAACTTCGATGCGGGCACTTTGCATACGGGGCATTTCTCGGGGGGTTCGGGTCCTTCGTGGATATAACCACAAACGGTACAGATAAATTTTTTCTTCATAGTGTTTTTTGTATCATTCAGTGAATAAAAGGTTTATCGTATGTTTACTTCATTCACTTGCAAATATAAAGCAATAATATGAGAAATCCAAATTTTGAAACAATTTTTTATTTCACTGTGGCATTGCACGACACAGAAAGCTTGACATTTTTCCCCTTGGGCACCTGCGGGCGGTTCCATTGGCCGTGCAACACCCTCACGGTGGCCTTCTGTCCTGCGGGAACGGCATCGACCGCCTGCTGAAGGGTCAGGAAGTTGCCGCGCCCCTCGTCGGAGACGATATAGTCGTAGTGACGCACATACTTGCGCAGCGCCGGCACCTGACGCGCAATCTCATCGACCAGCAGTCCCGCCACCACATGCGCGCCGTAGACGCTGTAGTGCGTATTGTCTTGCCGGCCTTTCGGATGGGCGGGATGTTGCCCCGGCAGATACCACAGGTGCAGTTGCTTTGACGCCTCTGCCCCCATTTCCTGTTCCAAACGGTGTGTAATGGCATTGGCATCGACAAAGGGCACGTTCAGCTGCTGTGCCACCCTCTTCGGCGCCACGGCATAGTCGCCGTGCGTATCGATGAGCACATTGCCCACGTTGGTTTCGCCCTCATAGACACTGTTGCGCAGTTTCTCGTCGTCGTCGCCCAGTTTGGCCTCCGACTGGAAGTTCCTTCTCACCACACAGCTGAAGAGGACGGGAATGCCCCCTTTGGCCCTTGCCTCGTTGACGAAGCGTGCCAGGTTGGCATCGAAGGTAGAACCCGCATCGGTGTGCCTGTCGGGCTGCGGTTTCTCGTCGTTGTGTCCAAACTGGATGAAGACATAGTCGCCCTTCTTCATCTTGGCGAGCACGGCATCCCAACGTCCCTCATTGATGAAGCTCTTCGACGAGCGACCGTTCACGGCGTGGTTGTCCACCACCACCTTGTCGGTGAAGAAGCCTTGGAGCACCATGCCCCATCCCCTCTCCTCGCTGCCGTTGGCGAGCGACTTGTCGGCCATGGTAGAATCGCCTATCATGAAGATGGTGACGGGCGAGCGCTTGGCTGCCGTACAGAGCAGGATGAGAACTGCGAAGGCGAGGGTGGCAGTCGCCACACGATAGAACACACGCATGGCCTACTGTTTTGTTACGATACCAACCAGTTCCTGCGGCGTCACCATTTGCTGTTCTCCGGTCAGCATGTTTTTAAGCATCAACTTACCCTCAGCCAGTTCGTTTTCACCCACGATGGCCACGAAAGCCACCTTCTGGGCGTTGGCGTAGGTCATCTGCTTCTTCATCTTGGCCTTGTCGGGATACACCTCACACCGCACGCCCTTGGCGCGGCATTCCGCCACCACCGGCAGGCAGAACTCCATCTCAGCCTGTCCCATGTTGAGGAACATGACCTGCGTGCCGTCGAACGACTCATCGGGATAGAGGTCGAGGGCGTTGAGCACGTCGTAGATGCGGTCGGCACCGAAGGAGATGCCCACGCCGCTGAGTCCCGGCATGCCGAAGATGCCCGTGAGGTTGTCGTAGCGACCGCCTCCGGTGATGCTTCCCATGGGTGTGTCGAGCGCCTTCACCTCAAAGATGGCCCCCGTGTAGTAGTTGAGGCCCCTTGCCAGCGTGAGGTCGAGTTCGATGACGTTGACCAAGGGACAAGCCTTGAGCGTATTGAGGATGAAGCGCGACTCTTCGATGCCCTTCAGTCCCACCTCCGAGGCAGCGAGCACCTGTGCGATGGTGTCCAGTTTCTCGTCGTTGGTTCCAGTCATGGCCAGTATAGGCTGCAGTTTGGCGATGCTCTCCTCGGCCAGGCCGTCTTCGCGCAGTTCGGCGTTCACGGCATCTATGCCAATCTTGTCGAGCTTGTCGATGGCCACGGTGATGTCGACCATCTTCTCCGGCTCGCCGATTACCTCGGCGATGCCCTGCAGTATTTTGCGGTTGTTGATTTTGATAGCCACCCGCACGCCGAGTCGGGCGAATACGTTGTCCACCATCTGCATGAGTTCCACCTCATTGAGCAGCGAGTCGCTGCCCACGATGTCGGCGTCGCACTGATAGAACTCGCGGTAGCGTCCCTTCTGCGGACGGTCGGCGCGCCACACGGGCTGTATCTGATAGCGTTTGAAGGGCAGTTGCAGTTCGTCGCGGTGCATCACCACGAAGCGTGCGAAGGGCACGGTGAGATCGTAGCGGAGTCCCTTCTCGCAGATGCGCGCTGCCAGGTGCAGGTGGTTGCGCTGCAGGAGTTCCTCGTCGCTCACCTTCTGGGTGAATTCGCCCGAGTTAAGGATTTTGTACACCAGTTTGTCGCCCTCTTCGCCGTATTTTCCCATGAGGGTGGAGAGGTTTTCGAGTGCCGGTGTCTCGATTTGCTTGAAGCCATAGAGCGAGAACACCTCGCGTATGGTATTGAAGATATAGTTGCGTTTAGACATCTCGACGGGCGAGAAGTCGCGTGTGCCCTTTGGGCGTGATGGTTTCTGTATCATTATTGGCGTACGATGGTTTGTGCCCTGTCGGGGCCTATTGAAACGATGGTGATAGGTGTCTCGAGCTGTTCTTCGAGGAAGCGTATGTAGGCGCTGAACTGCTCGGGGAACTGGTCTTCGGAGGTGAGGCCGGAGAGCGGAGTCTGCCATCCGGGCAGTTCCTCATATACCGGTTCGATGCCCTCGTTGATGTTATAGGGGAAGTAGTCGATTACCTTGCCGTTCTGGCGGTAAGCCACACAAGCCTTGATGGTGGGGAAGGTGTCGAGCACGTCGCTCTTCATCATGATGAGCCTTGTGACGCCGTTCACCATGATGGAGTAGCGCAGTGCCACGAGGTCGATCCATCCGCAGCGGCGCTCCCTGCCTGTCACGGCTCCGTACTCATGTCCGATGCGGCGTATTTCCGCCCCTGTCTCGTCGAAGAGTTCTGTGGGGAAGGGACCCGCCCCCACCCTTGTGCAGTAGGCTTTCATGATGCCGTAGACCTCACCGATGCGGTTGGGTCCGATGCCGAGTCCGGTGCAGGCACCGGCACAGATGGTGTTGGAAGACGTCACGAAGGGGTAGCTGCCGAAGTCGATATCGAGCATGGTACCCTGTGCGCCCTCGCAGAGCACGCTCTTGCCCTGTCGGAGCAGGTTGTTGATTTCATGTTCGCTGTCGACGATGGTAAACTGTTTGAGATACTCCACGCCCTCCATCCATGTCTTCTCCACGTCGGTGATGTCGTAGTCGGTATAACCCATCTTCCGCAGCGTCTCCTCGTGGCGTGCCTTGTGTTCGGCATAGAGCTGTTCAAAGTTTTCGAAGAGGTCGCCCACTCTCAGTCCGGTGCGCGACACCTTATCCGTATAAGTGGGACCTATGCCTTTGCCGGTAGTGCCCACTTTGCTTTTTCCCTTTGCCGCCTCGAGAGCCGCATCGAGGATTCTGTGTGTGGGCATGATGAGATGCGCCTTGCGAGAGATATGGAGTCGGCCATGGAGGTCATGCCCGCTTTTTGCCAGTTCCTTGGCCTCGTTCATGAAGAGGTCGGGTGCAAGCACCACGCCGTTGCCGATGATGTTGATTTTGTCACCTTGGAAGATACCCGAGGGTATGCTTCTGAGCACGTATTTCTGCCCTTCAAACTCAAGTGTGTGTCCGGCATTGGGTCCTCCCTGGAATCGCGCCACTACATCATACTGCGGTGTGAGCACATCCACGACCTTACCTTTACCCTCGTCGCCCCATTGGAGGCCGAGCAAGACGTCAACTTTTCCTTTGTTCATTTTTCTTTTTTATGATTGGTTTTCTTTTTCCTGTTCATTTTGGCATAGCAGGCACTGCAAATGCCGTGTATTTCGATTGAGAAGCTCTCTTTGTGGAATCTCTTTGTCTTCAGGGTGGCGAATGCCTCCTCTAAGGGTTGTGCGCTCAGTTCGGTCACCTTTCCGCACACCTTGCATATCTGGTGGCAGTGGTTGAGACTTAGGCTGGTCGACTCATAGACGGCATGCTGTGCGAACCTGTGGTTCACCACGAGCGGTATCTTCTCGAACAACAGCATGGTGTTATAGAGTGTGGCCCTGCTCACCCTGAAGTGTTGTTCCTCCATTCTGTCGCTGAGTTCCTGCAGTGTGAAATGCCCGTTGAAAGAGCAGACGGCCTCAAGAATGGCGTACCTCTCAGGTGTCTTGCGCAGTTTGCGTTCATCGAGGAACGCCGTAAGCATAGCATACGCTTTGTTGTTCTCGTCCATGTCAGCACATAACCTTTCAGCTCAGGATATTGCCTCCCAAGCTGTCTGCAATCCAAAGATGCAAAGGTAACGAAATAATCACGAAAAGCATTCGCTTTATAGAAGATTAACGAAAAAAAAAGCACAGAGGTCAGAAACCGGCCTTTCGCAGGGCGTTGTCGACCACCTGCTGGCCAAGCGGTCCTGTCTCGGCCAGTTTGTTGAGGCACGCCATTGCCGCTCTTCGCACGGAGAGCGTTTCATCGGCCAGTGCAACCGTTGCCTGATCGACCGTTTCATTCACTCCACGGGGGTCTGGAATTTGTCCTTTTGCGAACAGACGAGCCAGTGTCATGAATCCGCACACCTGTCGGAGGGAGTCGTTGTCCGCAATCCATTTGAAAGCCAGGATGGGTGCCTCGTCGAGGTACTGGAAGAGGTAGAAAGGAGCCAGTTCGGCCATTTCTACCGTGCCGAGCGTCTCAGCCCACAGTTGCGCGATCTCAGGCAGCATTTTATCATGCGGCATGAGCATGAGGGCGAGGATGCGGCACTCGCGCACCGGTTCTTTCCACAGTTCGATGGCGAGCGCATAGTCTTTGCCCATCTCCTGCGCCATACGCTGCAGGTCGGTCACTTTCGCGCCCCAGTTGACGCGGTAGTCCAGACCTTTCTCGCGCATGGAAGCGGCTGCCGCCCCGTCCATGATGAGGCGGAACGACTGCTTCACCTCCTTGAGTTTCTGTCGTGTCTCTTCTGTCATGATGGGTGGTTGAAATCAGAGG
The DNA here is from genome assembly GCA_905235975.1 of uncultured Prevotella sp. Taxonomy (GTDB): domain Bacteria; phylum Bacteroidota; class Bacteroidia; order Bacteroidales; family Bacteroidaceae; genus Prevotella. The sequence continues at coordinate 1,196 of CAJONT010000158.1, read as the reverse complement.
AAGCCATACTGCTTTGAGTAGCGCATCATCTGCTGCGTGTAGCCCTCGGTATAGTCCACCGTCACGTCGACGATGTTGCCGTCGGGTCCGCAGACGGGTGTGAGCCGCGGATTGATGAAACCCTTGTAGGGTGCGAGGTTCAGTGTGCGGTAACGTTGCAACACCTCTTGGTGCAGCTGTGCATCCACTTTCACCCCATACGTCTCCACGAGCAGCTTAGCCGCCTCGTAGTCGCCCTCGCTCTTTATGCGCTGCACCTTGGCCAGCAATTCGGCAAAGAGCGGTCTCAGCGCCTCGTAGTCGGCCACCTGCAGATAGGTTTTGCCGTTGCGCCGGCACAGTTGCACATTGCCCTCGGCATGAGCTGCCACCCAGCGTGCGATGAGCGCCCTGTTGCGCATGTGCGCCTCCTCTATCTGATGTCCCTCGCGTATGCGCGTGAGCTGTGTGAGGAGTCCGTTGAGCAAGTAGCTGTAATACTGTGCCTTATAAGCCTCGCCGTCGGGCAGGAGCCCCAGTTCCACCAGTTTGCTGTCGGCGATATAATAGAGTCCGAAGAGGTCGGCTCTTGCCTCTTCGATGGTGCTGCCATACGCCTTGAGCGCATCGGGGTCGGTACCGGGAAGCAGTTGTCCGCTTCCGTGTCCGAGGCACTCGTGCAAGTCGGTGTGCAGGTCGTCGCAGAGGTCGTCGTATTTCTCTATCATGTCGCGCACCACCTTGTCGTCGATGAACTCCTCCCTGAATCCGCTGCCATGGGCAGCCTTGTTGTAAGCCTCGGTGAGGTTGCCTATGGTGACGCTCTTGCTGCCATGCGCCGCCCTAATCCAGTCGGCATTGGGCAGGTTGATGCCTATTGCGGAGCTTGGGTATTCCTCGCCTCCGAGCATGGCAGCGCACACCACATTCGCGACGACCCCTTTCACCACCGGTTTTCTGAAGCGCGGGTCGACGGGCGAGTGGTCTTCGAACCACTGAGCGTTGTCGCTGACGAGTCGGGTGCGCCTTGTGGCCTCAAGGTCTTTGTAGTGTACGATGCCCTCCCATGTGGCTTTGAGCCCGAGCGGGTCGCCGTACACCTCGATGAATCCGTTGATGAAGTCGACCTGTCCTTCGGTCTCTTTCAGCCATTCGATGGAATAGCGGTCGAAATCGTGCAGGTCGCCCCCTTTATAATAATGTATAAGCCATTCGAT
>CAJONT010000157.1 GCA_905235975.1 uncultured Prevotella sp. | reverse complement strand
TGGCGTCCACAAAACGCTCCTCACTCACATCGGCTTCTCCTAAGCTTATCAGACTGTCGGCTTCAGCAGCGGCATCGTTCTTGGCATGGAGGACATAGGGCTGCCCCCATAGTATAGTCAGGGCCATAAGCAGGGCGTATGTCCGGAGCATGAAGGTGCTGCGGCATCGTAAGGGTATACGGTGGGGGATAGACATGAGGTGTGCGGATAGTTGTGTGGTCTAAGTCTTTAAAAAACACCGGTGTGGAAGTCCGCACCGGTGTATGTATTTAGGTTCTGTGTCTTGTTGGGGGAGGCGGCTTACTGCTCTTCGGTCTCCTCTTCGCCCTCGGCATCGATGGCCTTAATCTTGTCTTTCACCTGTACAAGTTCGTCTTTCAGGCGTTGCACCTTCCTGTTCATCTCGTCGATGAGTGTGCTGCCCTTCTTGCTCGATACGTTGAGGAAACCGAGGTTGTTCTCGTAAGTCTGAATCTCCTGTTTCAACTGGTCGAAGCGACGCATCAGGCGGGTGCGCTCGTTGTCGGCGGGTGCCTTTTCTACCACGTTGCGCTGGTTGCCGCGGAAGTTGTTCGAGCGGCGGCGCTGCACGGTGATGTTCAGCTCGTTGTAGAGCTTGTCGATTACGGCGTGATATTCGTCGTAGAGTTTGTCTTTCTCACGATAGGGCACATGACCCACCTCGTTGTATTCGGCTGCGAGTACCCATACTTGCTCCTGAGCCTCGTCGCCGCCGTCGCCGTCGGCAATCTCACGCAACTTGGCGATAATCTCGCGCTTCTTGGCCAGGTTGGCACGCTCCTCGTTGCGGGTGCCGGCATTGGCGGCATTGCGAGCCTCGAAGAAGTGGTTGCAGGCATCGAGGAATTCTTTCCACAGCTGGTCGCCCATACGTTTGGGCACCATGCCGATGGTCTTCCACTCTTTCTGGAGGGCAACGAACTTGTCGGAGGTCGACTTCCAGTCGGTGCTGTCTTTCAGCTCCTGTGCCTGAGCCACGAGTGCGCGCTTCTTGTCGGCATTGGAAGCAAACTGCTGCTTGAGGTCCTTGAAGAACTGCGTCTTGCGGCCGAAGAAATCGTCGCAGGCAGCACGGAAGCGCTCAAAGATCTTGACATTCATCTTCTGCGGAGCAAAACCGATGGTCTTCCACTCTGTCTGGAGGGCGATAATCTCCTTGGTGTGACGCTCCCAGTCGGCAGCACCCTTGTTCTCTTCCTTGGCGATGGCTTCCACCTTCTCGCAGAGTTCGGTCTTGCGCCTCAGGTTGTCTTCTTCCTTGGAACGGAGGTTCTCGAAGTGCTGCTGGTGGCGCTTGTTGATGACCGTAGAGGCGGCCTTGAAGCGGTTCCAGATTTCTTCTCTCAATTCCTTGGCCACAGGACCGGCCTCGCGGTACTGCTGATGCAGTTCCTGCAACTGATGGAAGGCACTGATTACGTCGGTCTCTTCGGCCAACTTCTCTGCTGCCTCGCATATCTTGATCTTGACGTCCAGATTCTTCTTGAAGTCATATTCGCGGGCCTCGCTGTTCAGCTTGAGCAGGTCGTAGAACTGCTGCTCATAGTGGTGGTAGTTGTTCCACAACTCTTTCGACTTCTCGGCAGGCACCGACTTGATGTCTTTCCATTCCTGCTGCAGCTTCTTGAAGTCGGCAAAACGGCGGTTGGCATCCTCGGGGGAGGTAAGCATGGCTTTCAGCTCCTCAAGAATCTCCAACTTGCGTTTTAGGTTGTTGGCCTTCTCTTTCTCCTGCTCCTGGAAAAGACGTCCACGCTTCTCCTTGATGAGTCCCATTTCAGCCTTGAACTTCTCCTCGGTCTCGTCGGGATGTATCTGATAACTCTCAGGGTCGCCACCCTGCTCAATGAATTCTTTGAGGTTGGCTTCACGCTCGGCGGTGAGAAGTTTGTAGAAGGTGGTCTTGAGGTGGTCCACCTCATCCTTTGTGGGGTTCTCGTCGTTGTGGGCAAGCTCCTGAACACGTTCCAACACTTCCTGCTTCGTGGTGTACACTTTCTTCACCAACTCCTCGGCTGCGGGTTCCTCGGCCGGTTCCTCAACGGGTGCTTCGGCTGCAGGCTCCTCGGCAGGTGCTTCGGCTGCAGGTTCTTCAGCCGGTGCTTCGGCTGCAGGTTCTTCAGCAGGTTCCTCAACGGGTGCTTCGGCTGCAGGTTCCTCAGCAGGAACTTCAGCTGCCGGCTCCTCAGCGGGTGCTTCGGGGGTGGTTTCCACTACTTTCTTCTCTTCTTCCTGATTTCCCTGTACGGGGGCATTCTCTTGAGAGTCCATCATGTCACTAAAAGGTTTCTGATATGGTAATTCGCAAAATTTTCAAGTTGCAAACTTAACTAAAAATTTTTTAAACACCTAAATATTTAGTGAATTTTTTTAATTTTTCTTGTCAAAATAGGTGTTTCCCCAAGCAAATCTGCACTTTCCGTCATCAAATCAGGCGTTTGTGACGGAAAATGGCCCAGAAAAGCAATGAAACGAAGCAGGAAATGATGAGTGCGATTACGAAACCGTAGCGGCTATTTTCCATGCCGTTGATGAGGTTCATACCGAACAGACTGGCCACGAGGGTGGGGAACATGAGCACAATCGACACGGAGGTGAGTGTACGCATCACGGTGTTCATATTGTTGTTGATGATGCTCGAATAGGTGTCCATGGTCGATTCGAGGATGTCGCTGTAGATATTCGACGTCTCACGCGCCTGACTCATCTCAATGTTCACGTCTTCAATCAGGTCGGCGTCCAATTCGTCTACCTGCAGCTTGAACTTCAACTTTGAAAGCAGGTTCTCGTTGCCGCGGATGGAAGTGACGAAGTAGGTGAGCGAGTCTTGCAGACGGCTCAGACCAATGAGCGACTCATTGTTGATGTCGTGGTCGAGATTGCGCTTGGCCTTTTCAATCAGTCCGTTGATTTGCTTCAGCCGCTTCAGGTACCACACGGCAGAGGAGAGGAAAAGACGGAAAATCATGTCCACATAGTCGGTGAAACCCTCACCGCGCTTCTGCTGGTAGCTCACAAAGTCAATCATCATGTTGGTCTCGTAGTAGCACACGGTGATGGTGACGTCGCGCTTGTGGATGATACCGAGAGGCACCGTCGTATAGGGCGTGCGCGACCGTATCTCCTTGACGTAGGGGATACGGAGGATGATGAGCATCCAGCCGTCGTCGTATTCGTAACGGGCACGCTCGTCGGTATCGCTGATATCGGAGAGAAAATAGTCGGGAATCTCGAAACGCTTCTCCAGCATGGCCCTGTCTTCATCAGTAGGACAGGTCACCTGAATCCAGCAATTAGGCTGCCATTCCTGAATGGCTGTAAGCCCATTGGTTGTGTTCCAATATGTCTTCATTTTGCTAATCCTTTTCTTTTGATAGAACGGTCTTAGCGGCAAAGGGATTAGCAGCCTTGCCGCTTTCAATCCCTCGGCCTACGAATGATAATTATCCGCCGGGTAGTCGTCCATTTTGTTTGTATAAATTGGTTTGTCGCTGCAAAGGTACGAATAAGTGAGCAAAAAGCCAAATTTTTTTGGCTTTTTCGAACGGGACCGATAGGAACAAGACGGGTGAAACCGTACGGTTCCTATCGGTCCCGCTCATTACGGCCTGTTATTTCTCAGGGATTGTGGCAAGAGTCTCTTTCAGCAGGTTCCAGAAGGGCTCCACTGTCTCGATGAGTGCACGCTCGCTGGTGGTGTGCGGACTGCACATGGTGGGGCCTAACGATACGACGTCGAGATGGGGATACTTGCCCAGGATGACCGAGCACTCCAGACCGGCATGGTCTACCTGTATGATGGCGTCTTTGCCGAAGAGCGCCTTGTACTTTTCCATGAGCTGGTGCAGGATGGGAGAGTCGGGGTTGGGATCCCAGCCGCCGTATGCGCCGGCGGTCTCCACTTTCATGCCTGCCATGTTGAAGCAGCTCTCCAGCATCGCCGTCACGTAGTCTCTCATGTCCTCACGACTGGAACGGGCCAGGATCTTCAGCGAGGCATTGCCGTTCTCGATGTCGATGATGGCAAGGTTGGAAGAGGTTTCCACCACGTCGGGATACGACGGTATCATGCGCACCACACCGTTGTGGCAGGCATAGATGGCGTTTATCAGATTGTCTTGAATCTCCACGGGCACCTCGGTCTTCGGTGCTTCCACGTCTTCGGCGAAGAATTCGATACCGCTCTCTATGTGCTTGTATTCGTCTGTGAAGTCTTCCTTCCAGTCGGCCACAAGTTCTTTGAATGCTTCCACGTTCTCCTTGGGGAGGGTGAGCACCACCTCGGCCTTGAAGGGGATGGCATTGCGCATGTTGCCGCCGTGCCAAGTGGCAAGGCGTGCCTCGCACTCCTCAATGGCCTCGCGCACGAAGCGCACCATCATCTTGTTGGCGTTGCCGCGACCTTCATGAATCTCCAGACCGGAGTGGCCGCCGCGCAGTCCCTTCAGCGTCACGCGCACAGCGGCATCGTCGGGGTCGGTTTCTACTTCTTTGTATTGGAGGGTGGCGGTTACGTCGATGCCGCCGGCACTGCCTATCACAAACTTGCCCCAGGTCTCAGAGTCGAGGTTCAGCAGCACGTCGCCGTTGAGCTCGCCCTCGGGCAGAGCGTTGGCGCCGAACATGCCCGTCTCCTCATCGGCGGTAATGAGCGCTTCCACGGGACCGTGCTTCAGCGTCTTGTCTTCCATCACGGAAAGGATGGCAGCCACGCCGAGACCGTCGTCGGCACCCAGGGTGGTGCCCTTGGCCTTCACCCACTCACCGTCTATCCACGGCTGGATGGGGTCGGTCACGAAGTTGTGTGTGCTCTCTGGCGTCTTCTGCGGCACCATGTCCATGTGGGCCTGCAGGATGATACCCTTGCGGTTCTCCATGCCCGGGCTCGCGGGCTTGCGCATCACGATGTTGTTGCCAGCATCTTTGAAGGCTTCCACACCGGCTTTGGCGGCGAAGTCGAGCAGGAAGGCCTGCACTTTCTCTAAATGGCCCGACGGACGGGGCACTTGTGTGAGCGCATAGAAATTGCGCCAGATACACTCAGGACTGAGCTTCAGAATTTCATTCATGTCTTAAGGTTTTAATGGTTTAAGGTATGTTTTCAGTCTGTACAGGGGTTGCCTGACGGCGTGTCAGGGAGAGGGCGCCCCAGGCGTAGAAGCCAAGGAGCACCACCAAGAGGGTTTGGAGGGTGTGCACGATGAGTACGAAGGAAAGGGCCTGGTCGCTCGACACACCGTAGAGGATGAGCATGGTCTTCACTGAGAAATGCCACGGACCGGCTCCGTTGGGGGTGGGCACAATCACGGCGATGCTGCCCACCACGAAGGCTACCAGCGCACAGTCTATGCCCAGTCCAGCCGTCTCCTTAAAGCAGAAGAAGGTGAGGTAGAAGTGTACGAAATAGCTGCCCCATATCAAGAGGGTGTAGACGATGTACAGCCACTTGCGCTTCACCTTGCGCACCGACATCACACCTGCCCACAGACCCTGCAGGGTGTCTTTCACCTTATTATAGAAAGACATCTTGCGCAGCAGGAACACCACGATGCCAAGGGCTGCCGCCAAGCAGATGGCGGTCACAAGGTAGCCGGTGGAGGTGAACTGCGTGAGGAGGGTGTCGATACGGGTGCCCGTCTTCGTGAAGAAGTCGGTAAACACGGACAACTGCAGCAGGATGGTGGTGAGGGTGATGGAGGCCACCACGACGGCGTCGACGGCGCGCTCTGTCACCACCGTGCCCAGCGCCTTGGGAAAGGACACACCGTCGTAGCGCTTCAGCACACCGCAGCGCAGAAACTCTCCCACGCGGGGTATCACCAGACTGGTGGCATAGGAGAGGAAGATGGCGTTCACTGCCGTGTGGCGGCGGGGATGCTCGCCGATGGGCTCCAGCGACTGGCACCAGCGGAGGCCGCGGAACAATTGTGCCGTCACCCCGAAAGGCAGCGACAGCAGCATCCACGTCCAGTCCATGTCATGGCGCAGGGCCTCGCTCACCTGGCTCAGGTCGAAGCCGCGGTACATCCAGTAGAGGATGGCGCCGCCGAGCAGAAGCGAGAAGACCACCTGGAGGGCATTGTTCCGGAATTGTCGTTTGTCCATCTCTGCAAAAGTAAGTAAACTTGCGCTATCGGCAAAGGAAAAAGGGGGCTTTTTTTCGTTTTTCTTATCTATAGGCTACGGTTGCGACGCATCGGCCACGAGGTTGGTGAGTTCCACAAACTCCGCAATGCTGAGCTGTTCAGGCCGGCGCGTCATCATCTCATGGTCGAAGAAACCCTCGCGGGGAGGACGTCCCTGGAAGAGCTGGCGCAGACTCACACGGAGCATCTTGCGGCGCTGGTTGAACACCGCTTTCACCACACGGCGGAAGAGCGCTTCGTCGCAGCCCAGGTGGGTCACCTTGTTGCGCGTCATCCTGATTACGGCACTCTTCACCTTGGGTGGCGGGTTGAACACATGCTCGTCGACCATGAAAAGGTACTCCACGTCGTACCATGCCTGGATGAGCACGCTGAGGATGCCATAGGCCTTGTGGCCGGGAGCCGACGCCATGCGGAGCGCCACCTCATGCTGTATCATGCCCGTGCAGCATGGGATGAGGTCCTTGTTGTCGAGCATCTTGAAGAAGATTTGCGAGGAGATGTCGTAGGGGTAGTTGCCGGTGAGCACGAACGGCTGACCGCCGAAGAGGGCGTGCAGGTCCATCTTCAGAAAGTCGTCGGAGATGATTTGGTCGTGAAGGGTGGGGAAGTGCTCATGCAGGTAGGCCACCGACTCGCTGTCTATCTCCACCACGCGCACGGGGCGGGGCTTCTCCACCAAGTATTGGGTGAGCACACCCATGCCGGGGCCTACCTCCAAAACGGGCAGGTCGGGACAGGCATCCACCGTGTCGGCTATCCTCCGTGCAATGTCCAGGTCGGTCAGAAAATGCTGACCTAAGTTCTTCTTCGGTCTGACTTGTCTCATATTCGTGTGTTTAGCACGGCAAAGGTACAAAAAACTGACCATAACACCACTTGTCGGCAGGCCATATTGTAAAAAATATGTGGAAAGTCCGCTCAAAAAAAAGAGATATGTTGCACAGTTTGAAATAAATCACTATTTTTGTATTCTGAAACCTAAATATTACGAAATAAAATATCACGAAAGAATGATTGACGTAAAAGCTACATTGAAAGAAAGCGAGGAACGCATGGAGATGGCCGCTCTCTTCCTTGACGATGCCCTGGCCAAGATACGTGCCGGACGCGCCAACGCGGCCATACTGAGCAGTGTGAGAGTAGACTCCTATGGCTCGAAAGTGCCCATCAATCAGGTGGCCAACGTGTCGACACCCGATGCTCGCACCATCGCCATCCGTCCCTGGGATAAAAAGATGATACGCTCCATCGAGAAGGCTATCATGGACTCCGACGTAGGCATCACTCCCGAGAACAACGGCGAAATCATCCGCCTCGCCATACCGCAGCCCACCGAGGAGCGCCGCCGCGAACTGACCAAGCAGTGCAACAAGATAGGCGAGAAGGCCAAGGTGGAAGTGCGCAACGTGCGTGCCGACATCAAGGACAAACTGAAGAAGGCCATCAAGGATGGACTCTCTGAGGACAATGAGAAGGACGCCGAACTTGAACTGCAGAAAATACACGACAAGTTTATCAAGAAGATTGACGAAATCCTTGAAGCCAAGAACAAGGAAATCATGACCGTGTAATATCCGCACGTGAGAGGACTTGTCATCAAGAATACAGGAAGCTGGTACACGGTGCTCACCGATGAGGGGAGCACCGTGGAATGCAAGATAAAAGGCAACTTCCGCCTCAAGGGCATACGGAGCACCAACCCCGTGGCGGTGGGCGACCGTGTGGGCATCCTCCTCAATCAGGAGGGTACCGCTTTCATCCATGAGATTGACGACCGACGCAACTACATCGTGCGCAAGTCGCCCAATCTTTCACGCGCCTGTCATATCATAGCTGCCAACGTCGACCAGGCAGCTCTCATCATCACGGTGAACTATCCTGAGACGTCGACCACTTTCATCGACCGCTTCCTCGCTTCGGCAGAGGCCTACCGCATCCCCGTGGTCTTGCTGTTCAACAAGAACGACTTGCTCAACGACGACGAGCGGCGGTTGCAGGACATGATGGTGACGCTCTATACCTATGTGGGCTATGAGTGCCGCATCATCTCGGCTGCCACGGGCGAAGGACTCGATGACCTGCGCGACATGCTCCGCGACCGCATCACGCTCTTCAGCGGCAACAGCGGGGTGGGCAAGTCGACGCTGCTCAATACGCTTATTCCCGGCCTGCAGCTGCGCACCGCCGCCATCTCCTCCGCACACAACACGGGCATGCACACCACCACTTTCAGCGAGATGCTGCGGCTCCCCTTCGGAGGATGGGCCATCGACACGCCGGGTGTGAAGGGCTTCGGTGCCTTCGATATGGAGCCGGGCGAGATATGCGGCTACTTCAAGGACATATTCCGCGTCTCGAAAGACTGCCGCTTCAACAACTGTACGCACACCCACGAACCGGGATGTGCCGTGCGTGAGGCCGTCGAACAGCACCTCATCGCACAGAGCAGGTATGTGTCATACCTCAGCATGCTTAACGACAAAGACGAAAGCAAGTACCGCGAGGCTTATTGACGCACTGCGCTCCGTCTTCAAAAACTAAAAAACCACTCTTATTTACATTCAAAAAATGAAAAAAATCCCGCTGCTTCTTTCCGTGTGGACCCTCTGCCTGCTGCAGACTGCCCAGGCACAAGACGACGAATACCCCTTGGTGCACCCCGCTGTGGGCACCACCGTCGCGGCTGTCGACAGTTCTGTAAAAGTCACCATCGTGAGCAAACACGTGAATTTCTTCAAGGCCGACAGGAAGTACCTCGATGCTGACATCAACTCGCCCAAGTCGGCCAATATCCATCCCGAAGGCAAGAAATACTATGTCAACTCGTTAGAGGGCTGTGCCACCGTGGTCTACGACATGAAGACGCATGCGAAACTGAAGGTAATCAGGTATAAGTTTACCGAGGCTGATTCTGCCCTGTGGAGCAAACCGAGCAGCTTCTACCCCTTCACCCACTACACCGAGAACCTGAACACCTTTATGGGAAAACCCGTGGAGAGTACCTTCTCTCACGGCGGACGCTACCTGTGGATTCCCTTCTATCGCCGTACCTACGACCTCAACGCGCAGGACCCGTCGGCAGTGGCGGTAATCGACACCCGCACCGACAAAATCGTAAAACTTATGGAGACGGGACCGCTGCCCAAAATGGTGGCTACCTCGCACGACGGCAAGCACGTGGCCATTACCCACTGGGGCAACAACACGGTGGGTATCGTGAACGTGGCCAGCACCAATCCCGATGAGTGGTACCACGAAAAACTCCTCGTGGTGGACTACGTGCTGCCACTCAACTTCAGCCTCACTGAGCAGGTAGACCGTGACAATAAGAGCGGCTACTGCCTGAGAGGCACCGTGTTCACTCCCGACGACAGGTACCTGCTCGTGGGATGTATGGGCGGCAACGGCGGCATAGCCGTCATCGACATGCAGACGCAGAAATACATGGGTCGCGTGCTCGGCATGAAGCCCAACGTGCGCCATCTGGTGATAAAGAACGACTATCTCTATCTGAGCATCAACCGCGACGGCTATGTGCAGCGCATCCCGCTCAAGAAATTCATGGAGGCGGCTTCCCGTCTCAACGGCAAGGTGGGGCGCGTCGACGGATGGGTGAACTGCAAGGTGGGAGGCGGTGCACGCACCATCACGCCCTCGCCCAGTGGAAACTTTATGTTCGCTGCCTGCAATACGGCAAGCCAGCTGTGTGTGGTGGACACGCGCACCATGAAACTCGTGGCCTCCATCGACATCGACTCCTATCCTGTGGGACTCGATGCTTCAAACGACGGCAAGTTCCTCATCATCACCTCGCAGGGACGGCGTAATCAAGGCGGCAATGCCGTGAATATCTGCCAGGTGGATTATGCGGAGGAGGAACCGGTGCTTTCCGATGCCTACGGCGCCGCCGTGTTGCAACAGGAAGAGCAGCCTGCCGACTCCACGCTGATGGCACAGATACTCACTGCACCCCACGACGATGCTCTTCCATGGGGACCTATTTCAGCCGGCGCCGCAGCCGTAGTGGTGGCTGCGGCTGGCTACATCCTGCTGCGCCGCCGTACGGTGGGCAGGCAGCAGTCGGTGTCATGAACCTATCGTAATCTTATACTCACTCATGAATGAACCGCCGGGCTGCAGGTGGTTCATCAGGTATTTGTCCTTGAACTCTCCCTGATAGTTCACCTTGTCGTGAACACCGTACCACGGTTCTATGCACACAAAGGGGGCGTGCTTGCCGTAGGGCGTCCAGATGCCTACGGCAGGGGCGTCGAAGGCTACCGACACGGCATCCGTGCCGTCGGGGTTGAGCAGTGCCACACGGTGCACCTGGCAACGGTCTATAATCACGGCATCGTGCTTGAATGTCTCCTCGGTGAAGGGCCACAGGCCTTGTGTCGTCGTCAGGTCTTCTCTTTCGGGACGTATGCAGCCGCCCACATCGCCGAATACGCGGTCCACAGTCCCTTCTTCGTCGAAGCGTATCACGCCCTTCACGGGGGTGCCTGCCTCGGCTTCGGGCACGTAGAAAGCGGGATGCCCGCCTATCTGGAAGTGCATCTCCTCGCGTCCTTGGTTGAAGACGTGCCACACCACATGGATGCAGTTGCCCTCCAGACGGTAGGTCACGGAGAGCAGGAAGTGGTAGGGATACACGGCCAGCGTGCTCTCGTCGCTCTCTAATACAAAGGTCACTTTGTTGTCGGTCTTGCGGAGCAGTTTGAACTCCTTTTCGCGTGCAAATCCGTGCCGTGACATCTTATATTCATGCCCGTCGATGCGGTAGGTGTCTTCCCACAGTCCGCACACAATAGGAAATAGTATGGGCGAATGGCGGGGCCAGTACTCGGGGTCTGCCTGCCACAGATATTCCTTCCCCTCTTCATCCACGATACTCTGGAGCTCAGCTCCCATTTCTGCGACCTTGATGGTCAGCACTTCATTTTTCAGTTCTACCATAGTTATTTAGATTAGTTTGATTTCCACCATGCGTCTTTCAGTCGGCATATCGCCTGCACTGTGCCATTC
>CAJONT010000156.1 GCA_905235975.1 uncultured Prevotella sp. | reverse complement strand
GGTTGATGGGCCATGACAGGGGACGCACCTTGATCTGAAGCTCTTCTTCCAACTCGTCGAGCAGGTCGAAGGGGTCGCGACCCTCACGGTCCATCTTGTTGATGAAGATGATGACGGGGGTGTTGCGCATGCGGCACACATTCATCAGTTTGCGGGTCTGCGTCTCCACACCCTTTGCACCGTCCACCACGATGATGGCAGAGTCGACGGCGGTCAGCGTGCGGTAGGTGTCTTCGGCAAAGTCTTGGTGGCCCGGGGTGTCCAGGATGTTCACCTTGTAGCCCTCATAGTCGAATTCCATCACCGAGGTCGACACGGAGATACCGCGCTGCTTCTCGATGTCCATCCAGTCGGAGGTGGCTGTCTTGCGTATCTTGTTGCTCTTCACGGCACCGGCCACCTGTATCTGGCCGCCGAAGAGTAGGAATTTCTCTGTGAGTGTGGTCTTGCCGGCATCAGGGTGCGAAATAATGGCGAAGGTGCGCCGGCGTGCTATTTCTGCGTTCATCGTTCTTTATGACTGTTCTTCTTGCTTAATCTGGCGGATGGTCTCGGCGAGCGACGCCTCCCAATGGGGGATGCGGAGGCCGAAGTCGCGCTTTATCTTGGTCTTGTCGAGCACGGAATAGGCCGGACGGGTGGCGGCAGTGGGATATTCGGAGGTGTGGATAGGGCTCACCTCGCAGGTGTCGATGCCCGACAGGCGGTGTACGGCAAGGGCAAAGTCGTACCAGCTTGTCACTCCTTCGTTGCTGTAATGGTAGACACCGGGACGCACACCCTGCTCGATGATGCTCAGGATGGCACGGGCCAGGTCGGCGGCACACGTGGGGGTGCCGGTTTGGTCGAACACCACGCCCAGACGGTCTCTCTCCTTGCCAAGACGCATCATGGTCTTCACGAAATTGTGGCCGAAGCGGCTGTAGAGCCAGGCCGTGCGGATGATGAGCGTGCGGGGGCAGAACTTCGTCACGCCGAGTTCGCCGGCAAGCTTGGTGTTGCCGTACACACTGTCAGGGCAGGGCGTGTCTTCCTCGCAGTAAGGCTGGTTGTGCTGTCCGTTGAACACGTAGTCGGTGGAGATGTGTATCAGCCATCCTTTGCGCTTGTGGATGGCAGCGGCTAAGAAAGAGGGAGCCACGGTGTTCAGCGTGGTGCACAGTTCCTTCTCTTCTTCTGCCTTGTCCACAGCGGTGAAGGCGGCACAGTTCACAATGCCGTCTATGCCGTGGCGGTTTACAAAGTCTTCCACAGCCAACTGGTTGGTGATGTCGAGTTCTTCGATGTCGGTGTTCACGAAAGTGTGGTGGGGGTAAAGGGGCTCCAATAGCCGTATCTCACTGCCCAATTGGCCGTTGCAGCCAGTAATCAGTATCTTCATCTTTATAGGGGTTTCAGGGTTGTCAGTTGTCAAAGTCAAGGCCTTCGGTCTTGTCCTTCAGGTAATAGTCGGAAAGCATACCCACCAAGGTGCTTATCTCGCCCATGGCATGGGCTGTCTCCGCCGACACGTCTTTGTGCTGCAGGCGCAGCATCATCAGGCCGTAGAGGGCGTTCAGGCAGGTCTCCACTTCCGTCTCATCCTCGCGGGCGCCTTTGTTGCGCAGCTCCACGATGAAGGGCAGCACTTTGTAGTATTCGGCGGTGTAGAAGGGGAAGCGCACACTCTCTAAAAGCATGGCGTGCAATTCCGAGAGGTCCTGCACGATGATGCGCAGTATCTGGAGGTGGCCCTGCTCACGCACGCCTTCTTCGTTCATCATCCTTATCAGGTTGCCGTACCAGTCGATGAGTTCGTCTTTCTTCTCCTCGTCGTAGTCGAATTGGGCGATGTATTCGCGGCGCAGACGCGACAGGTTGCATCCGTAGGCGCGTATGATGTCTTCTACCTGCCACATGTAGAGCAGGTATTCGGCAATGTTCTTCTTGCGTAACGTCTGTGATATATACATGATGATTCCTTGTGTCTATGGTAGAAGACAGCGGTGCGACCAATGAGGGCACAGCGTCAGTAATGGATGCTGAAGAGGTTGAACACGGTGCCGAAGAGCACGATGAGCGAGAACGCAATCACCACGCCTCCTATCATCTTGTTGATAAGCACAATGCCGTTGTCGGTAAACTGAATGCGTATCTTGTCGATGAGCCATGTGAGGCCGAACCACCACAGCAGGGCACCGCCCACGATACTCAAATAGCCGATGAGCATGACCCAGGGATGACCGGGTATCACAAAGGCGAGCTGGGCGAAACAGGCCATGAAGAGCAGGATGATGAGCGGGTTGGAGATGGTCAGCAGGAAGGCGGTGATACCGTTGTGCATGAAGGTGCCCTTCGTCGTGCCGCTCATGTGCATGTTCTCAGTGGGGTTGGAACGGAAACTGATAAAACCGAACACCAACAGCAAAATACTGCCCAAAATCTGGAGATAGAACTGGTTGTGTGCGTTCGTAATCAAGTCCATTACAAAACTCATACCGTAGCCGGTGAGGAGCGCATAAAACAAATCGCTTGCCGTGGCACCCACGCCGGTGACAAAGCCGTACCACCGGCCTTTGTTCAAGGTGCGCTGTACACATAAAATGCCCACCGGCCCCATTGGAGCCGATGCCATGATACCTATAATGACACCTTTTAGGATGGTATTCAGGATATCTATTTGAAATGTGAACGGCATATCGCTTGCAAAATTGCTAAAAAAAACGCAAAACCACAAATTTTGCGTACAAAACTTTGGTAGCTGAAGGTTTTTTCCTATCTTTGCGTAAAATTGAAAATCTTAATTGCTACGACTATTTCTTTATTAGACAAAATCATAATATGAATGCACAAACTGAAATGAAACCTTATGTAATAGGTCTGGATCTCGGAGGTACCAACTCCGTGTTTGGAATCGTCGACAGCCGTGGTGAGATTAAGGCTACAACAGCCATCAAGACACAGGGCTTCGATACAGTAGATGAATATGTCGAAGCTTCTGTCAATGCCCTTCAGGTCATTATCGAGCAGGTGGGCGGTATCGACAACATCAAAGCAATGGGTATTGGCGCACCCAACGGCAACTTCTACAATGGAACGATAGAGTTCGCACCGAACCTCTCTTGGGGACACAATGGTGTGGTTCCCCTCGCCAAATTGTTCAGTGACCGTCTCGGCATTCCCGTGGCACTCACCAACGATGCCAACGCCGCCGCTATCGGTGAGATGACCTATGGCGTGGCACGCGGAATGAAAAACTTCATCGTCATTACACTCGGCACAGGCGTGGGCTCTGGTATCGTCATCAACGGACAGCTGGTGTACGGCTGCGACGGCTTTGCCGGCGAGCTGGGACATGTCATCATGCGTCGTGCCAACGGAAGATCTTGCGGCTGCGGACGCTTCGGCTGTCTCGAGGCCTACTGCTCGGCTACGGGTGTGGCACGCTCTGCACGCGAGTTCATCGACACCACCGAAACTCCCTCCCTCCTTCGCGACATGAAGCCTGAGGATATCACTTCGCTCGATGTCTCTATCGCTGCCAACAAGGGCGACAAACTGGCGCTCGATGTGTATGAGTTCACCGGCAGAATGCTGGGTGAGGCTTGTGCCGACTTCGCCGCTTTCTCCTCTCCCGAAGCTTTCATCTTCTTCGGCGGTCTTACCAAAGCCGGCAACCTCATCATGGATCCCATCAAGAAGGCTTACGACGAGAAGGTGCTCAACATCTTCAAGGGCAAGGCAAAATTCCTCATCAGCGGTCTCGACGGCTCCTCCGCAGCTGTGCTCGGCGCCTCCGCTATCGGATGGGAAATCTGATCACGCTTATAAACCCCACATAAAATCAGAGGATGTGCCCGTTGGCATGTCCTCTGATTTTAAATACCGATTTTTTATACCATATAATAAAAAGAACTTATGCGAAACAACATGAAATGGACACTTGCGCTTCTCCTCGCGTTCGGATGGACCTGTGTAGAGGCACAAATACCGCGCTCCGACGAATTCCATGAAAAATACGAACTGAAGGAAGTGGTGGTAATGAGCCGTCATAATATTCGTTCTCCTTTGTCATCGGGTGGGGCTGCCTACAAGCGGGTTACGCCGCACGAGTGGTTCAACTGGACATCGGCGAGCAGCCAGTTGTCGCTGCGAGGGGGTGTCTTGGAGACGGAAATGGGACAGTTCTTCCGTAAGTGGGTGGTCAGCGAAGGCTTGTTGCCCGAAAACTACCGCCCAAAGGGTGATGAGGTGTCGTTCTATGCCAATTCGCGTCAGCGCACCATCGCCACGGCAAAGTATTTTTCTGCCGGATTCCTGCCTTATGCCAACGTAAACATCGGGTATAAGTATGAAGAGGAAAAAATGGATCCCTTGTTCTTTACCCAATTTACCAAAGTGAGCGACGCTTACCGGCAGCAAGTGTTCGATGAGATGCAGACGCTGCACGGCGGTCCTCAGGCTTGGATGGCATCGGTGCAGCCCGCGCTCACGCTGATGGAGGAGGTGCTCGACATGAGTCAGTCGCCCGCTGCCTTGGAAGGCGACACGCTTCATTTTACATACGATGACACGGCATTCATAATAGAAAAGGGCGATGAGATGCGCATGACGGGTGGTTACACCCTTGCCAACAGTGTGGCCGACGCGCTCGTGCTCCAGTGCTATGAGTCGGAGAGCCTGGCTCCCTTTGGACATGAACTCACGTTGGAACAGTGGCGGTCCATCGCTGGCGTGAAAGAGGTGTACGATGGTATCCTCTTCACCCTCTACTCGGTGGCCGTCAACATTGCCAATCCCTTGGTGACCCGTATCCGTGAGGAGCTGCAGCGTGACGACCGCAAGTTTATGTTCCTTTGCGGACACGATTCCAATTTGGCCAGCATAAGCGCTGCCATGCGCTTCGTGCTTCCTGAGACAGAGAATGCCATAGAGCTGCATACACCCATCGGTTCGAAGCTCGTCTTTGAGAAGTGGAGCAATGGCTCGGAAGAGTTTGTCGCCGTCAATCTGGTTTATCAAGCCGTCGACCAGTTGCATGGTCGCACCTTGCTCTCGCTCGACACGCCCCCGAGGGTAAGTTCCATCCAAGTGGAGGGCCTCACACCCAATGCCGACGGTCTCTACCGTCTCTCCGACCTCGATGCCCGTTTTGCCGAGGCAATGGCAGCGTACGACGCCATTGTGGATGAGACAACATCCGTGGCGCCTATTGCTCCTTCCACAGACGCTGCCGGCAAGAACATCTACAATCTTCAAGGGCAGCTCCTTGAAACACCCCAGCGCGGCATCAATATCATAGGAGGCACAAAATACAGCATCAAGTAGCGCAAGAACTGCGCCACTGCCAGCGTGATGATGGGATGGCGTTATGAACGTTATGAACGTTACTAACGTTACTAACGTCACTCACGTCATTAACGTCACTCACGTCACTCACGTCATTAACGTTACTCACGTCACTCACGTTCATAACGTGATAAACGCCACAAAAACACAACATCCATCCCACCCCCCCAAAAAAGGAGGATGTGCCACTAGGCACATCCTCCTTCTCTCTCGTTATTTCATTAGTTGTTTTCCGGACGGAGCTTTCTTACAGTGACACCTGTCTGCCACATCTCGCTCTCGCGCATAACCCGCAGTTCTTCGTTCAGCTGCTCGCGGTAATCGCTCTGTGAGTTCTTGTCGATGGAGATCTGTGCTTCTTCACCCGATTTCACCGATTCGTACAACTCCTGCATCACAGGCTTGATGGCATCGCGGAACTTAGGATACCAGTCGAGGGCACCACGCTGGGCGGTGGTGGAACAGTTGGCATACATCCAGTCCATACCCTTCTCGCTGAACAACGGGCCAAGGCTCTGGGTCAATTCCTCTATCGTCTCGTTGAAAGCCTCCGAAGGAGAATGACCGTTCTCACGGAGCACCTCATACTGTGCCAGGAACAAGCCCTGGATGGCACCCATCAGCGAACCGCGCTCACCGGTGAGGTCGGAAATGGCTTCACGCTGGAAGGTGGTCTTGAAAAGATAACCAGCACCGATACCGATACCGAAGGCAAGCGTCTTCTCCTCTGCCTTGCCGGAAGCATCCTGATAGACGGCGTACGAGCAGTTCAGACCGCGTCCCTCTCTGAACATTGTGCGGAGAGAAGTGCCGGAACCCTTGGGGGCTACCATGATGACGTCGACATCCTCGGGAGGAACCACACCTGTACGGTCGCTCCAGGTAATGGCAAAGCCATGGCTGTAGTACAGCGTCTTGCCTGCTGTGAGATGCTTCTTGATAGTAGGCCAAACCTGGATTTGTCCGGCGTCAGAGAGCAGCATGCACAGGATTGTGCCCTTCTCTGCTGCTTCCTCGATAGAGAACAGTGTTTCGCCCGGTACCCAACCGTCGGCAACAGCCTTCTCGTAGGTCTTGCCCGGACGCTGGCCCACAATCACGTTGAAGCCGTTGTCGCGCAGGTTGCAAGCCTGACCCGGTCCCTGAATACCATAACCAATCACTGCGATTACCTCATCTTTGAGCACTTCCTGTGCTTTCTCCAATGAGAACTCCTTACTGGTGACGACAGTTTCAATCACGCCACCGAAATTCATTTCTGCCATTTTAATTAAAGTTTAGAAGATAAATATTGTTTGTCTGTAATTCTCTGTCACTGTTGTTATTCCTCATTCAGCTTGCGGCGGTTGTGCTCCTGCTCCTCCAAGAAGTCTGACACCTGTTCCACCGTGCTCCGCGTGACGGCAATGCGTCCCGAACGGGTATATTGCAGCACGCAGTTGAATTTGTCCAATGCGTAGTAGAGTGCCGTGATGTCTTCCGTCTTGCCGGAGAGCATCACCGAGCAAAAGGTCGGATTCACCTCCATGATATGTGCGTCGGCCCTGCGTATCGTGCCCGATATATCCGGATTGTTCAGCACTTCCGGCGTGGACAGCTTATACAGTCCCACTTCGCGGATAAAGAGTTGGTCGTCGGTATAATAGTTGGCCTTTATCACGTCGATTTTCTTCTCTATCTGCTTCGTGATTTTCACAATCTGGTCCTCGTTGCTCCATGCCGTAATCGTATATTTGTGCACACCGGGAATGCTCGAAGCTGAGACGTTGAGACTCTCAATGTTTACTTGCCTACGGGTGAACACTGCCGTTATCTGATTCAGGATACCTGCGATATTCTCTGAATAGACCAAAAGGGTAAAAAGCTTGTTCTCTTCCATCATGTGCTTATATCTGAATCTCCAACATCATATTGTCCACATCTTTGCCGGGAGGGGTCATGGGCAGGATGTTATCCTCTTCCATGATGGCACATTCCAATATGTACGGCCCCGGCGTGTGAAGCATCTTGTCGATGGCTTCCGACAGGTGCTCACGCTCCGTGACAGCCTCGTAGGGGATGCCGTAGCCTTGTGCAATCAAGGCATAGCAGGGATTCATCATCTTGGTGAACGACTGGCGGCGCTTGAAGAACATGTCCTGCCACTGTCGGACATTGCCGAGGTAGTTGTTGTTGAGGACAATCAGTTTCACAGGGCATTGGAACTCCATGATGGTGCCCAACTCTTCTATGCACATCTGAAAACCGCCGTCGCCCATGAAACACACCACCTGCCGGTCGGGGTCGCCGTATGTGGCGCCGATGGCTGCCGGCATGCCGTATCCCATGGTGCCCAGTCCGCCGCTGGTGCAGAGGCTCCGTTTCTGCGTGTAGGAGAAATAGCGGGTGGCAAAGAGCTGGTTCTGACCCACATCGGTCACCAGGATGGCATTGCCTTTGGCCTGCGCGGCCACTTCGTGTACCACCTCGCCCATGCGCAGTTTCCCTTCTTTGGGATGGATGGCGGGCTCTATCACCTTGATATGTTCCTGTTCCTTCAGTGGGGCAAAGGAGGCTATCCACTCGGTGTGCTGCTTCTTTTCTATCAACGCCGTGATAGCGGGCAGCGATTCCTTGCAGTCGGCCACCACAGCCACGTCGGCATGCACGTTTTTGTTTATCTCACTCTTGTCGATGTCGAGGTGTATCACCTTCGCCTGCTTGGCATAGGTCCTGAGGTCGCCCGTCACACGGTCGGAAAAGCGCATGCCGATGGCTATCAGCACATCGCATTCCTGCTCTTTCTTGTTCGGTGCCAGATTGCCGTGCATGCCCAGCATGCCCATGTTCAGGCGATGGTCGCACGGCAGGGCGCTCAGTCCGAGCATGGTACGTCCAGCGGGGATGTCGGCCTTTTCCAAGAAGGCTTTCAGCTCTTCATGGGCATCACCCAGTTCCACGCCCTGACCCACCAAAGCCAAGGGACGTTCGGCCTTGTTTATCAGTTCGGCCGCTTGTCTCACCGCCGACTCCTTCAATTCCGGTAAGGGAATGTACGACCGGACGAAGTTCACTTTCACCGGCTGATATTCCACCTTCTCTATTTGTGCATTCTTTGCAAAGTCGAGCACCACAGGCCCCGGACGTCCGCTGCCGGCGATGAAGAACGCCCTGCTGACGGCCCACGCCACATCCTCGGCACGGCGTATCTGATAGCTCCACTTGCTGATAGGCTGCGCCAGACCCACAAGGTCTACTTCCTGAAAGGCATCCGTGCCCAATGAAGAGATGGGCACCTGACCGGCTATGACGACGATGGGGGTGGAGTCCATCATGGCATCTGCCACGCCCGTCATCGTGTTCGTGGCGCCAGGTCCGCTGGTCACCAAAGCCACGCCTACCTTTCCGCTCACTCTCGCATATCCTTCGGCCGCATGGGTGGCTCCCTGCTCGTGACGCACCAAGATATGCTCGAAGGCTTTCTTCTCACCACGGGTGTAGTCGTACAATACGTCGTACACGGGCATGATGGCACCTCCGGGGTAACCGAAAATGGTGGTTACACCCTCTGCCTTCAATGCTCGCATCAGTATCTCTGAACCTGATATTTTTTCTTTATCCATCTTTTCCTTTCAACAGTCGTGATGGCAACCGACGCCTGCGGTCAGTCGATGATTCTCACACCTCCCTTGTCGGCCGAGCTGACACTTTGCGCGTATGCACGCAGTGCCTTGCTTACCACACGCTGGCGTTTCAGCGGTTGCTGCTCACGGGCTGCCAGTTCTTCGTCAGTTAGTTTTACGTTTATCAATCTGTTGGGGATATCAATCACGATGATGTCTCCGTCTTTAATCTTTCCGATATTCCCGCCCGATGCTGCTTCGGGTGAGATGTGGCCGATGCTCAGTCCGGAGGTGCCGCCAGAGAACCGTCCGTCGGTAATCAGCGCACATTCCTTGCCAAGATGCATGCTCTTAATATAAGAGGTGGGATAGAGCATTTCCTGCATGCCGGGGCCTCCCTTCGGTCCCTCGTGGGTTATCACCACACAGTCGCCGCTCTTCACCTGGCCTCCCAAGATGCCTTCACAGGCGTCTTCCTGCGAGTCGAACACCTTGGCGGGACCTTCAAAGTGCCACAGACTTTCGTCCACACCGGCTGTCTTCACCACACATCCGTCTTGGGCGATGTTGCCGAAGAGCACTGCCAGACCGCCGTCTTTCGTATAGGCATGTGCCAGGTCGCGGATACATCCTGCCTCGCGGTCGGTGTCGAGAGAGGGGTATCTTTCCGCTTGGGAACCCATCTGTGTGGAGAAGCGGTGTGCAGGGGCACCGAAGTAGATGTGACGCGGGTCGGCCTCGTCGAAAGTCAGACTGCCATCTCCCGTGACATCGTAACGGTCCAGCTGCTCACCGAGGGTCTTGCCGTCCACACGGATGCAGTCGCGGTTTATCAGTCCGCCTTTCTCCAATTCCCTGATGATGCCTAAAATGCCGCCGGCGCGTCCGCACTCCTGAACGGAATATTTCTGGGTGTTGGGTGCCAGCTTGCACAGGCAGGGCACCTTGCGCGACAACTGGTCGATATCTTGCATCTTGAAGTCGACACCGGCTTCTTGTGCCACAGCGAGCAAATGGAGCACGGTGTTCGTGCTGCCACCCATGGCAATGTCGAGCGTCATGGCATTGAGGAAAGCGTCGCGCGTGGCAATGCTGCGCGGCAGCACACGCTCATCGCCGTACTCATAATAGGCAAAGGCATTCTTCACCACCTGGCGGGCGGCCGTCTTGAACAGTTCCACACGGTCGGCATGGGTGGCAAGGATGGTGCCGTTGCCGGGCAACGACAGTCCGATGGCCTCGGTAAGCGAATTCATGGAGTTGGCGGTGAACATTCCCGAGCAACTGCCGCAGCCGGGACAGGCGCAACGCTCCAACTCGTTCACCTCTTCGTCCGACATCTCCGGGTCGGCTCCTTTTACCATCGCTGTGATTAAGTCGGCATTCTCACCGCGCCAGCGCCCTGCTTCCATCGGACCTCCCGAACAGAACACTGCGGGGATGTTCAGTCGCATGGCTGCCATCAGCATGCCGGGAGTCACCTTGTCGCAGTTGGAGATGCAAATCATGGCATCTGCTTTGTGGGCATTCACCATGTATTCCACCGAGTCGGCAATGATGTCGCGAGAGGGGAGGGAGTAGAGCATGCCGTCGTGCCCCATGGCGATACCGTCGTCAATGGCAATGGTGTTGAATTCTGCGGCATAGCATCCTAAGCGTTCCACCTCGGCTCTGATTATCTGACCAATCTCATGGAGATGGGTATGACCGGGCACAAACTGTGTGAAAGAATTGACGATGGCTATAATGGGTTTGCCAAATTGTGTTTGCTTCATTCCTGTGGCCACCCATAGGGCGCGTGAACCTGCCATCCTTCTACCTTCTGTACAGACTGCACTCCTTAACTGATGTTTCATAATTTATTTCTTTTACCTATAAAAGAGACTGCGAAGGTAGTCAGTTTTATTCATTTATCCAACAAATATACCAATTATTTAACGAAAATAAAAGAATTTATAATAATATACGCATTTTATCTTCTGATTTATAAAATCATGCGGGCGGTTTTTGATGAGAAATCAAGCACACCATAAATGAGATGCAAACTTATTTTTTTGCCCAAAAGCAGCCGCTTTTTGCCCAAAGAACACTAACTTTGTACCACACTTGACACCGACCCTATCATGCGCACAAACGGTACACTCCAGCTCTTTCCCCTGCTCCGTCTCGCCGCGGCCTTGGCGGCAGGCATCTTCGTGGGGTACGAGTGGGGGTGGCACCTGCCCGAATGGTCGTGGCTCACAGCTTTCGTCGTTTCGGTGGCACTCACGGCGGTGTGCCGGCACAAGGCCCTCTTGCAGGGCGCCCTCCTCATGGGTGCCTGCTTCTTCCTGGGCGGTTTCCTCCTGATACGGCATGTCAACGGCATGACCACATCGTTCCCCGATGCCGAGGTGCCTTGCCAGGCGGTGCTCATCAGCGAACCGCAACAAAGGGGCAAGGTGATACGCGCCGACATGCAGGTGGTTGGCGGCGACTACGACGGCATGAAGGTCAAGGCGAGTGTGTTGCGCGACTCGGCAGGGCGATATGCCGCCCTGCACGTGGGGCAGGGCATAGAGGGCGCTTTCCGCTTTCGGAAACCGGACAATTTCGCCGACACCCCGTTCAACTATCCGCTCTACCTGATGTGCAGGGGATTCACTGCCACGGCTTTCGTGTATCACGACGCATGGCGCCCTGCCAAGGTCTCCTTGCGGGGGTGGTCGCACCTGCAGCGCACACGCTTAGTGGCGCTGCAATATAGGCAGCGGATTCTGCAAGGCTATCTCGATATGGGTATCGGCGATGAAGAGGCTGCTGTGGCGGTGGCGATGACGTTGGGCGACCGCTCTCGGCTCACCAACGAGCTGCGCGACACCTACTCCATGAGCGGGGCTTCGCACATATTGGCACTCTCCGGCATGCACCTTGGCATCATCTATCTCCTCTTCTCCTTTCTGCTTGGCTTCGGACGATGGCAGTGGCTGCGCGAAATCCTTATCATCGCAGGCATCTGGGCTTATGTGTTTCTCACGGGACTCTCGCCGTCTGCCGTCAGGGCAGCCGTCATGATTACCATCTACTCGATAGTGAGTGTGGCCAACCGCAACCGTATGTCACTCAATGCGTTGGCCTTGGCGGCATTGGTCATGCTGATAGCCAATCCGCTCATGCTCTATGATGTGGGATTTCAGATGTCTTTCCTGGCAGTGCTCTCCATCCTGGTGCTCTATCCGCCTGTGTATGGATGGGTCGATGCCCAATGGCTCTCCGGTCACAAAGTGGTGAAATGGGCTTGGGCCATGGTGGTGCTGTCTTGTTGCGCCCAACTGGGGGTGGCTCCCCTCACAGCCTATTACTTCGGGCGTTTCTCGGTGTATTTCCTGCTTACCAATTTCGCGGTCATACCGCTCGCCACCTTGCTGCTCTATCTCTCGGTGGCGCTGGTGTCGTGCATGGCGCTCCCCACGGTGGCCTCATGGATAGCCAAGGCCGTGGCCGTGGTGGCATCCTGGCTCAATGCCGCCGTACAGTGGATATCGGCCCTGCCCGGCAGCCACATTGAGGATATCTCGCTCACACGTCTGCAAGTGTTGCTTATCTACGTCTTCATCGTGGCCATGCTGGTGTTTGCAGCCCGCCTCACGCGTCACCGCTTTAACTCATCGGCCAGGAATGCCGGCGTGTAGCCCTGTCGGCTCGCTGCCACCTCCTCGGGGGTGCCGGTGCTGAGAATCATGCCGCCGTTGCGGCCGCCCTCCGGTCCCATGTCGATGATGTGGTCGGCCAGTTTTATCACATCCAGGTTGTGCTCTATTATCAGCACGGTGTTGCCCCTGTCCACAAGGCGGCGCAGCACCTGCATCAGGATGCGGATGTCTTCGAAGTGCAAGCCCGTGGTGGGCTCGTCGAGGATGTAGAAGGTCTTGCCGGTGTCGCGCTTCGACAGTTCTGTGGCCAGTTTCACGCGTTGGCTCTCACCGCCCGACAGGGTGGTCGACGACTGCCCCAGTTTGATGTAGCCGAGACCCACGTCCTGCAGGGTCTTTATCTTTTGCAGGATATTGGGCACGTTCTCAAAGAATTCCACCGCCTGGTTGATGGTCATGTCGAGCACGTCGGCTATCGACTTGCCTTTGTATCTCACTTCCAGCGTCTCGCGGTTGTAACGCTTGCCGCGGCATACCTCGCAGGGCACATAGACATCG
>CAJONT010000155.1 GCA_905235975.1 uncultured Prevotella sp. | reverse complement strand
TCATTCTGGTGGGTCAATCGTGAGATGAGTTTTTCGATGTCTTTTTCCGGGTCGAAACCCAAGCGGTGCATTCCCGTGTCGAGTTTGATGTGGACAGGATAGTTTGTAATGCCCTCCTTGCGTGCTGCGGCTATCAAGGCATCGAGCAGTCGGAAGCTGTACACCTCGGGTTCCAGTTCATAGTCGAAGAGGGTGTGGAACGACGACATTTCGGGGTTCATCACCATGATGTTGCCAGTAATTCCGTTTTTCCTGAGGGTGACGCCCTCATCGGCCACCGCCACTGCCATGTAGTCGACACGGTGCTCTTGCAGCGTCTTGGCTATCTCCACGGCACCGGCTCCATATCCGTTGGCTTTGATCATACAGGCGAGTCGTGTGCCTGGTTTCAAGAACGACCTGAAGTGATTGAGATTGGCCACCAGCGCCTTGAGGTTTACCTCGAGGGTGGTTTCATGCACTTTCTGCACCATTCTGTCGGTAATGCGCTCGAAGCCGAACGCCCTGGCACCCTTGAGCAGGATTACCTCATCGTGCAAGCCGTTGAAGGTCTCGCTGTCGAGGAAGTCGTCGACACTGTGGAAGAAAGACTTGTCGGCAATGTTGAACAGTTCGGCGCAGGCAGAAATCTGCGGTCCTATGCCGATAATCTTGTCCATGTCGCGCAATTGTGCCAGTTCTGCCACACGCGAATAGAGTGTGGCCACGGGCACACCGCTCTGCAGGATGTCGCTGATGATGAGCGTCCGCTTGCGACCACGGTGGTCGGGACGTCGGTTCATGAAGTCGAGGGCTATAAAGAGAGAGTTGATGTCGGAGTTGTAGGAATCATTTATCAAGGTGCATCCTCTCTGCCCCTCTTTCACCTCCATTCTCATCGCCACCGGTTCCAAGAGGGCCATGCCCTTGTTCAGTTGCTCATTGTCGACACCCAGGAGGCGGGCAACCACGGCACAGGTCATGGAATTGTGTATGGAAGCCTCATCGATGAACGGCACCACAAACGCATTCTTCTGTCCGTCGCACACATATTCCAGAAGAGTCTGATTGTCAGACTTTTCCATCTTTGTGACTTGGTATCGCGCCTCCTTTTTCCCGAGCGACCATGACAGTATTTCGGCGTCTGGGCACTCCTCCTTCACCATTCGGTCGAGCAGTTCGTCGTCGGCACAGTACACCACGTAGCGTGCATCGTGTGTCAGGCGCAGCTTTTCCCTCACCTTATCCTCAAGCGTGGGGAAATTCTCCTGATGGGCAGGCCCGATGGAGGTAATCACCGCTACGGTGGGCTGTATGATGTGACGCAGGGCACTCATCTCACCAGGCTCACTGATACCCGCCTCGAAGAGGCCCACCTCCGTCATCTCGTCAAGGAGCCATACGGAGAGAGGCACTCCCACCTGCGAGTTGTAGCTGCGAGGCGAACGTGTCACCCTCTTCACGGGCGACAGCAATTGGTATATCCACTCCTTCACCACCGTCTTGCCATTGCTGCCCGTGATGCCCACGATGGGGATGTCGAAAGCATCGCGGTGACGTTCGGCCAATCGTTGCAGGGCGATGCGTGTGTCACCCACTTTCAAGAAATTGGCATCGGGGTAGTCTGCATTCCACTGTGTAGGCAAGTCGGACACGACGAAGTTGCGTACCCCTCGCCGGTACAGGTCGGGGATGTATTTGTGTCCGTCGTTGCGTTCAGAACGCAGCGCAAAGAAGAGGGTGCCTTCAGAAAGACAGAGCGACCTGCTGTCGGTAAGCAGCCACTCGATGTCGGCCTTGCTGTGGCCATAGCGGTGTGCCCCGATCAGGGTCGTCACTTTTTCAATTGTGTATTTCATTTTTTAGCAAAGTAAAGTTCAAAAAGTTGTGTGCATCTACTCCATCCAGGCGGGTTCGATGTGCATGCCGGGATATTTCTCGTGCAGAAGTTTTAGTTTCTGTTGTGTCAGCGCCTTAAAACTGCGGTAAGCCTCACTTTCCGCATCGAAAGGTCGGTGTCCGAGCGCCTCCTTGACAGGTCGCCACTCGTCGAGGTATTTTATTGCGGCCTCGCTGAAACAGCTCTCCACAAGGCGTTGCCACAAGTAGTCTACGGCCTGCTGCGAAGGATGCAGCATATCGGGAGCATAGAATCTGTAGTCGCGCAATTCATCGTTCACAATCTCATAGGCAGGGAAGTAGCACACGTGATGCGGGAAATCCTTCGCCAGGCGGTCGGCGGCGAGGAGCAGCACCGCCTTGGAGATCGCACTGCCGTGAAAGCCATATTTCGCATAGCGTATGGGACTCACCGTCACCACCACCTTCACATCTTGTCTCCGCTTTTGCAGCAGTGCGACGGTGGCAGCCAGGTTGTCATAGCAGGCATCCACATCGAGAACGGTTTCCTGAAAAAGGCGTTGCGGACGTTTCTGGCAGTTGTCCACCACCTCACCGGTCTCCTTGAGCACATACACATGGTTGGTGCCAAGGGTGAGGAACACGATTCGTCCGTCGAAGTCCACTTTCTCCACCGTATGCCGCACACTCACGGGGTTGTACATCACGCCATAGGGATTCACGGTGACGGGGAATGCCGCTTCACGCAGGCATTTGCCGATATTGTCGGCAAAGCACGACCCTACCAGGAGTATCGGTTCGCAGGGCTGCACCTCGAGGTTCAACCTGTCTACATCGACTACCGTTCTGAAGAGCACCTGCCGTTTCATGCCATTCTCGCCAGCAGTTGAACGAGCACCTTCCAGATATCCTCTACAGTGTGTATCTCCAGCCGTTCGCCCGTGGAGTGTGGTTCCAAGATGCGCGGACCGATGCAGGCAATCTCTATGCCGGGATATTTCTGTTTGAAGTAGCCTGCCTCGAGCACGAAGTGCATGGCCACCTGTCGCGGATGCCATCCCAGCACATCGTAGAACACCTGCGAGGTGAGGGCAAGGAAGCGGCTGTCGGTGTTCTCCTGCCATGCCGGTGCCGTCATCACGGTCTCCGACTTTGCGCCGACTTCTGCAAACCGTTCTGCTATCTCGCCCGCCAATCGTGTCATATCGTCGTCGATGAAGCTGCGGGTATGAGTCGACACGAGGATATGGTCCTCGCGGGTGTCGATTACGCCCACGTTGTTAGACGTCTCCACGGTGCCCTTCATGGTCTCGCTCATCTTGACCACCCCCTGCGGGGTGCCTTCGAGGGCCGTGAGCAGTGCTTCGAACACCGGTGTCGGTATCACGGTGTCGCGCGGCTCACATTTCACTATATGGCAGTTCACATCCGGGTCTTTGTCGCCATATTCACTGCGTATCCATTCGTTGAGGTTGTCTTCCTGCGCCTTTACGAACTCAGCCGCCTCTCCCGAGGGCACGCACACCACGATTTCGGCTGAGGAAGCGATACTGGCATTGGCCTCCCCCACCTGTATGCTCGACAGGTGAAAGTCGTAGTCGTTGTAGATGGAAGCCAGGACGGCCCATGCCAGTACCACGGCCGAGGCCCTGCCCTTGTTGATGTCCACGCCGGAGTGTCCACCCCTGCCGCCGCTGATAGAGATGCGATACCATCGCCGTTTGCCTCCCGGAGCCGGTTCCGGCACATAAGGAATGCGGTGCAGCTGCAGGCAAGCCCCCGCGGCACCCACGGTAATGGTGTCGTAGTCTTCGGAATCGAGGTTGATTACCTTTCGTCCCTTGAGGAAATCGGGCGACAGTCCTGCGGCGCCCGTCATGCCGTCTTCTTCGTTGGTGGTGGTCATGACTTCAATGGGACCGTGCACGATGCTGTCATCCTGCAGCACGGCGAGGGCCATGGAGAGTCCCACGCCATTGTCGGCGCCGAGCGAAGTGCCTTCGGCGCTCATCCAGTCGCCGTCGACGACGGCTTTCACGGGGTCGTTGAGCGGGTCTTTCATACCCACGCAAACCATGTCCATGTGGTTGAGCAGCACCACAGGTTCGGCGTGCTCATGCCCCGGGGTGGCGGGTTTCCTTATCACCACGCAGTTGTGCGCATCGCGGTCGTAGGCGAGTCCTAATCGCTCGGCAAAGGCGCACAGGAAGTCGGCTATGCGTTCCTCATGGTGAGAGGGTCTCGGTATTTGGTTCAATTGCCTGAAGATGGCAAACACCTCTTCGGCAGCTGGATACTGGATTTTCATAGTGATTTTATTATTGTTTGAATCTTTCTTTTCTCAACTTCTGCTCACCTGGAGGCCGGTGGCGCTCAGACTCATGTCCACGAATCGGGCATTGGCACACGACTGTTGCGCGGTCAGGATGCGGCGTATGCGTGCGGCGGCCTCGGGGTCCTTGGCCACCATGTAGAGATAGCCGCCGCCACCGGCGCCAGGCAGTTTGTAGCCCAGGCAGTAATCGTCGATGAGATTCGTGAGCCTTGCTATCTCCGCAGGATTGGTACCCTCGTCGAGCTGCTGGTTCTGCTGCCAGGTGTGTCGCACCAAGTGTCCCATGCGTACGAAGTCGTTCCGCTGTATGGCCTCATACATGTCGTGTGTATGGTGTTTCATCTCTTCCAGCAGCAACACGTCATGTTGGGCATTGAGGAACATGCGTCGCACTATTTCGGAAAGGATGTGCTTGGCAGTTCGGGTAATGCCGGTATAGTAGAGCAGGTGACAGGCTTTGTAGTCGGTTTG
>CAJONT010000154.1 GCA_905235975.1 uncultured Prevotella sp. | reverse complement strand
CCTCCCTTGAAGGCATTCTTTTTACTCACACCGAGTATCAGCTGTGGTCCGAGATACCCGGTGGTTTTACCCCTCAAATTGGATTCAATATAAGTATAGTATAGTTTGTCCATGACACAATTGATTTCCATATCGAGTGTATCGCAGGTAGCAGTTGTGTCACGCGGTGTGAACACGAAGTCCACCCTGTTGAAGATGGTATTGGCCGACAGTTTGTTGATTGACTCAAGATAGTCGGTATAGCTGTATGGCTTTCCCTTTTGTAATTTAACGTCACGCATGAAGACGCCCGGTCTGACGGGCGTCTTCTTCCCATTGTAATGAATGGTGAATGTTCGGCGCTCTGAGGCGCTGTCGAGCACTTCTCTATAGTTTCTGCGCAAATTGACGTCCCGTTTCCCTATATACCACTTGCGCAGGGCATTGTCGGGAATGCTGTCGGCCATCTGCAATCTGACCTGTACTTTTCCGGGCACCTGCAATGTGTCGGCCAGATATGAAGCATAGGAGGGATGGAAATAATAATATCCGTTGTCGCGCAGCAGGTTGACGATACGGTTGCGTTCCCCATCCAGTACAGACACATCGAAGGGGTCGTCTTTTTTTATCATTCTCTCCTTCTTCGTACTGTCGATAAGAGCCATTGCTTCTTCGGGAAAATTTCTGTACTCGATGGAATCGAGCGTGAAGAGATGTCCCGGTTTTACATGGTAGGCCACTTTTTGTTTTTTGCTGTTTTTTGTTTGAATCTCTTCCGCATCGACCGTGCCGTGGAAATAGCCGTAAGCTTTGAGGGTAGACTCAGCGACAGAAGCTCTGAGTTCAGGGTTGACAACACTCATGAGGACAGGTTTGCTGCCGAAGGTTTTACCTATCCAGCTCCCAAACTTGTTGTCGCTTTCAGAAAAAGCATTCCATATATAGAGACCGATTGGGAAGGGGCTTCTGTAGGTAGAACTCCCGAAGAGGGATGCATTGGGTGGGCATGCAAGTGCGGCCTCCAGCTCCTCCTGCGTGGCGACGAAATGGGCGTTCTTCTCATAGTCGGTATAAGATATCTTTTCGATACCCAGATACAGTTTCTCATCCTCCGGAAGAGAGGATGTGGTGGAGCATGCCGTCAAAGCGATTATGACGCATGCGGCCATGAACCATCTGAAAGTATATGATGTCTGTCTATTCATTGGTCGTTGAGGTCTGTTGGTTGAAGGAAGATGCGCCCTGTGGAGCAGGTCTTGCCTGTATACTGTCGCTTCGCTGCAGCATCGATGGCGGCATGACGGACGTTTCTTTATTGTTCCATCTGAAAAGGTCGCTGAAATGATCCATTTGGCGTTTCCAAAGGAAACCGCCCACATATTCTCCCACATTACCCTCGAGCCAGTCGTAAGTATCTCTGCTATAATATAGTTTGAGGTATTTGTTCGACGTGGAACTGAGTCGGTATTCGAATGTCACATTGCTAAAGAAAGTCTGGTCCTCTTCCATTTCCGAGCCTGTACTCACCTTGCCGCCCACAGAGATGCGGAGGCGGTTGTTCCAGAACCGTTTGGCAAATTTGAACGAGTAGTCGGTGTGCATGGCACCAGTGGCATCGGTGGCGTTGTCGACGCCCACAGAGAGGTCAAGACTTCTGAGGGCATTGCCGGTTAAGTTGTTGATTTCGCTCTGCAGGAAAGAGCTGAGTGCACCGTTCATGGTGAATCCGCCGGTATTGCCGTCAGCAAGATACATGCCGGTGGTGAGCATAGTGACAGCCACCCTGCCTTGTTCCTCTTGCGACATGGAGTTCAGCTCGTTGCTCAGCGCCATGTCGTCAACAGATTCAATTACGAATTGAAGTCCCATGTTGTTGAGTGTCTGCGACAGTTTTACACCGCAATTGAAATCGACGCTTCTTGTAGCCCCGTTCTCATCAGCCACAGTGGCCTTGGTTCTTTCAAGGGCAGTAATATGCAGTCTCGGATTCATGGGGTCGCCAAGGAATTCTATATAGCTGCCGTCTTGGATGTTGAAGGTTTTGAGAGGTATGATAGGCAGCGAATACTTCATTTCTCCATTGGAGAGTGTATAGCGTCCTGTGAGCCGCAGGTTTTCAATGCTGTTGTACTGCATCCTCAGGTTACCGCCTCCAATGAGGTCGATATAGTTGGAATGGTCGGCATTGAGGTCGCATTTTATCTGCGCCGCTTCATCGATTGTCATCGACAGGTCCATGGTGAATCCGTTCAGGGGAGGCCTGGTGACCTTGTGCTCAACAGAATCGTTGAAATTGACGAATTTCACGAGTTCGTCGAGTCTGTTGTCGGTGGTGAGTGGCGAGTCACGCAGCACGTATGTCATATCGGTGGACCCCAGCACGTCGAGTCTTCCTCTCATGGCAAGCGATTCCACGGGACCGCTTATTCTGGCAAAGAAGTTGACGAAAGCCTTGCCAAAGGCTTCAGACCGATGGTGCTCCTTGGCATTAATCAGTTGGAAATCATTGGCCGACAACCTCAAGTCAAGGAACATTTTGTCAAGACTTGAAAAGTCGAGCGAGCCATTGAGGGTGAGCGCATTGGTATTGGCACCATAGAACTTGTAATCCTCGAAATTGAGGTGATTGCCCACGATTCTGAGCGGCTGGTCCTGCATCTTCATTTCTATACCGTATGGGAGACTGAAGATATAGGCCGAATCTGGCGTAATCGAGCCGTTTATCGCAGGACTTGCAAGCGAACCTTTTATCGACATATTGCCCGTTGCATAGCCTTTGAAACCGATGATTTGGTCGGGTATAAATCCGTTGATGAGGATCAGCGGAGTGCGATTCATGGTAAAATCGCCGTCCAATCGTCCGTCGCCGTCGGGATAATAGGTGGCTGTTAGCATACCTACTTCTTCGTTGTTGGAGTAAAGGATTCCGTCGATGTAGTGTGAACCGTCTTCATTAGGCATGTAGACAAACTCTGTGGCGATGTCTTCCAGGTTGCTACCTTCAAAGACAAATTTTTTGATGCTCATGTCACCAGAGACCGACACGTCGTCTTTGGTCTGCAGGATATGGTAGTCGCCGTTTAACACACCCTTTATATCGGGCAAGAAAGGCAAGACGGAATGCAGTCTGCCCAGGTCGAAATTGTCTACGCTCAAGGTGAGGTCCTGAAGTGCTTCCTGGTTTTGGTCGTTTGTGTAGAGCTGCAGTCTGGTTTTGTCTTCAGCCAAAAGGTTGAGATTTGCCGACAATCTGCCATCGTCGGTCAAGAAGATATAGTTATCCTCATTCGCCGTGAAAGGAATGAATCCTATCACAGGATTCGTATCGATGAGTTGCAGTCTCAGTCCTTGTTCCTCCATCTCAGCCTTCATGCCGAGGTCAATACCCAATTTGTCATTGCTGTCATAGATCTTGCTATGCAGGAATGCCGTACCGCCAGAGATGGCACCATCGACAAGGGCATTGAAGTTATAATTCGGGGTGTTGTCATGGTTTCTCAAGTGCGCATTGTATCGGATGCCTCTTTCATCAGTCTCCACTTGAAATTGCAGGGAATCTAATATGAATTCGTTCGCCACGAGAGAATCCGCGTGAATGACACCGTTGATACCAGTTTCCGACGAGGTTTTGAGATCTACAAGGAGATGTTTGTAGGCATATCCTGTTCCTTCCAGCAAGTTGACGAAGAAATTATCCCTGCCGCTGTTTATATACAAATTCACGTTCGGAAGGTGGTTTCTAAGTTTCAGCTCATCGATGTCCCTGTTCTCTTTTTGCGCCATCAGTTCATCAACGAAGCCCTGCGACTGTTCCATCAGTTTCTTGTAGCCGCCTTTTCCTGACATATTAAGGTGGAAGTCGGCACAATCGATATAGGCGTAGGTGGTGTCAGGTCTTGTGAGCACATCTATCTCCAGGTGGTCAGGTTGATACAGCGAATTTTGGTATTGAAGCAACACATTATTCACGTGTCCTTTCACACTGTGGCTCTCGTTCAGGTCTGAGTGAATTTCAAGGTCGCCTGTTGCGGTAAAGGAGAGCGGAGTGTCGACCACCCTCATGGTGTAGAGGTCGGCATGGTTCATGTCAAAGAGGAAGTGGCCGTCAAGACGTTTGGAATCAACAGCTGCATTCAAAGAAATGTGACCGTCGAGAAGCGCATTATGACTATCAATATCGGCATCAATCAATCCGTTTTTCATCGTGGCTTCAGCATTCATGCCGCTAAGTTGCCACTTGTCGTATTGGAAATCGGTGATAAGCGCCTTGGCTTGCAGACTGGTGTTTTTTGAGAGGAAGTCGGTGCCCTGCCCCTTTGCCTCGATATAGGCAGAGAGGGGACCGGCAGGAATATTCTTCACGAAATGACTGACGGGGAATCGTTCGGCATTGATACGTGCCTGATAGGCCAATGACTTGCTGTTGAAATCGACATTTGCCTTCATTTTCCCGCCTCCTTCACCTATGTTCATGTTGGCGATGTAGCGGGGCCCTGTTGCCTTTAGGTCGCCGTCGAGGGAGATGCCGTGTGGAATGTTAACAGACGACGTGACATCCGGCCCCAGCATGTAGGTAATGAAATCGAGATTGCCCGTCGTGCCTTTCAGTTTGACAGAGGCATCCAACTGTTCCATTTTTGACAAATTGGCTACATATCCATCTGCGTGCAAGGTGAGTGTGGAAGGCCAGTCCACATGCAGCCCATCAAAGTAGGCATTATTCAGGTTGCCTCTCAGTTTTCCAGTCACCATCATGGGCTGTGAGGGCCATTTGCGTCGCGCTTGTTCGGGTAGGTCACCCATGAATCGCAACATGTCTTGTTTTCCCACCACGGCATTGAGGTCGGTGTAGAGCACTCCAGGGTGGTCTTCGTCGAAAGCATTGAGGTCCATCTCCACATCGGCCATGATGTGCGAGTCGGGCGTCTTCAGTTCAAGTTGTCTGAGCGAAAGACGCACGGAATCGAGTGCCACCTGTCCGGAGAGATTGTCTACTTGTATGCCACTTTTCTCCTTGAAGGCGCACTGTCTGAGATTCACGTCGAGATGTGGACTGCAGTAAGATACGGAGTCGACTGAAATATGCAAATCGCTGAGGCTGATATGATTGGTGTCAAGTCCGTCGGTAGGCTTCTCAAAATTGTTGTCATAGCTGACACCACCTCCCGTCCATTCAGCCTGTGCGACGGTATATTTCCCGGCGCCTAAGTCGAAGACCCCTTGTTCTGCCACGAGTTGTCCAATATCGGCAGCCACGGAGAGGGTGTCACCCGGCAAGTGCACGGTGACCTTGGAACGTTCCACATTCACCTTATCGGCATAGATTTTCCAATAATTCTCCGATTCGGTAGTGTCGGGAGGCACTGAATCGCCGAGTGCCACGTCAATAATGGCGTCTTTCAGGTCTGCACTGTTCACTCGTAGCGTTTCTTTGTCCAAGTCAATGCCATGACACTGCAGACTGAGATTCCCCACCCTTCCCTTCACGCGTGTG
Source organism: uncultured Prevotella sp. (assembly GCA_905235975.1). Classification (GTDB taxonomy): domain Bacteria; phylum Bacteroidota; class Bacteroidia; order Bacteroidales; family Bacteroidaceae; genus Prevotella. The sequence continues at coordinate 865 of CAJONT010000154.1, read as the reverse complement.
TCGGGGATGAGACCGTCGGTGTTGATGATGGTGTTTGAAAGTTCAAGGGCGTCAATTTCGACCTGTTTGCTGAAAAGGGGCTTCAGTTGCACATCCACCACCAGTTTTTCTACCTTTGCGATGGTGTCGGTGAGTCCGGCAATGCTGTCGTTGGCTTTAAGGGCTTGGAAATCGTCAATTTGCAGGTCGAGTGGGAATTTCAGTGCCACATGTCCCACGGTGATATCCATACCTGTCTGTTCCGACGCATAGGCCGCCACCTGTTTAACCGCCCAATTCTGTATTGGGGGTAGATAGAGCAGCAGTGTCAGAAGCAAAAAGAGAAGGGGTGGAATCAACAGAATGATTACGACCCATTTCATCACCTTTTTCATAGACAGGGATATTCGACAGCGTTTAGCAATGCAAAGTAAGCAATTTTTTTTGTATTTTACGCTAAAATGGCGCAGAAAATATTCAAAATCGCCTTATTTCCCATTTTGTGTGATTTCTTGCCACAATCTGTCGTGTGGCAGCGGGGCTTCCACACATATTTTTTGCTTGCTTACGGGATGCACAAACTCTACTTTTCTGGCGAGCAGGGAGATGCTGCCGTCGGGATTTGATCTGGGCGCACCGTATTTCAGATCGCCCTTGATGGTGCATCCTATGGCAGCCAACTGGCATCTTATCTGATGGTGGCGTCCGGTAAGCAAATTGACTTCAATCAAGTGGTACCGTTCCGATGATGACAGGTGTCTGTAATTTAAAACAGCATGTTTGCTTCCAGGCACTTCCTTGTTGTGGTTAAAGCTTTTGTTCAGCTTCTCATTTCTCACAATCCACCCCTCGATTGTCCCCTCTTCTTTGTCTGGGCAGCGTGTGG
>CAJONT010000153.1 GCA_905235975.1 uncultured Prevotella sp. | reverse complement strand
GCCCGCTACACTCCTTCTTCAACTTACACTTTGCCCTCGACTAAAAGACAAAAATCGCCTCGACATAATTAATAGAACCCACCTTTATTGACAATTCATTGGTTTTCGGGGCACCCCATCCACCCATTTTCGGAGTGCATTTGCTCCCATTATGCAAAGGTAAACAAAAATTGCGAAAAAGAAACGAAACGAGTAAGAAAAGTTATGACGTATTGCAGTATTTAGAGGTGTGTCCTATTGATTCTGAAAATTTTGCAGGCAGTGTTCTATCGGTTCTGTTTCGGTCGCTCAGAGGACAAAAATCGCCTTGACATAATTATTAGAACCACCTATATAATAAAAACATGATATAGTTTTGTCCACTTCAATTAAATGTTGTAACTTTGCAGAGATTTTTAATTATCAGATTCATAACAAAAGTATAACTATTGTGGCTGACACCAAATACATTTTCGTTACCGGTGGTGTAGTTTCGTCCTTGGGCAAGGGCATCATTTCCTCTTCAATAGGCAAATTGCTGCAAGCACGAGGCTACAACATCACCATCCAGAAATTTGACCCCTACATCAACATCGACCCCGGCACGCTGAATCCCTACGAGCACGGCGAATGTTATGTGACGGTGGACGGTATGGAAACCGACCTGGACCTTGGTCACTACGAGCGCTTCACCGGCATCCAGACCACACGTGCCAACTCGCTGACCACGGGCCGCATCTACAAGGCCGTGATAGACAAGGAGCGTCGCGGCGACTATCTTGGCAAGACCATTCAGGTGATACCCCATATCACCGATGAGATAAAGCGCAACGTGAAGTTGCTCGGCACGCGCTACAAATACGACTTCGTGATTACGGAGATAGGCGGCACGGTGGGCGACATCGAGTCGACGCCGTTTCTTGAGGCCATCCGCCAGCTGAAATGGGAGCTCGGCAGCAATGCCCTCTGCGTGCACCTGACCTACGTGCCCTACCTGAAGGCCGCCGACGAGCTGAAGACGAAGCCCACACAGCACTCTGTGAAGGAGTTGCTGAGCATCGGTATCCAGCCCGACATCCTCGTGCTGCGTACGGAGAAGCATCTGAGCGACGGCATCCGCCGCAAGGTGGCCGCCTTCTGCAACGTAGACTTCGACGCCGTGATACAGAGCGAGGACCTGCCCTCCATCTACGACGTGCCCATCAACATGCAGGCGCAGGGCTTGGACAGCGTCATCCTGCGCAAGATGAATGAGCCTGTGGGCGAGACCCCCACGCTCGGTCCCTGGCGCAACTTCATCGACAAGCTCCGCCGTGCCACCGAAGAGGTACACATCGGCCTCGTGGGCAAGTACGACCTTCAGGATGCCTACAAGAGCATCCGCGAGAGTCTGTCGCAGGCGGGCACCTACAACGACCACAAGACGGTGTTGCACTTCATCAACTCAGAGAAGCTGACCGATGCCAATGTGGCAGAGCAGATAGCCGGCATGAACGGAGTGGTGATATGCCCCGGTTTCGGCCATCGCGGCATAGAAGGCAAGATTGTGGCGGCACGCTACACGCGTACGCACGACATCCCCACCTTCGGCATCTGCCTGGGCATGCAGATGATGGTGATAGAGTTTGCCCGGAACGTATTGGGCTACGGCGACGCCAACAGCCGCGAGATGGACGAGAAGACGCCCCACAACGTGATAGACATCATGGAGGAGCAGAAGAACATCACCAACATGGGCGGCACGATGCGTCTGGGCGCCTACGAATGTGTGCTGAAGCAAGGTTCGCGCGTGCTCGACATCTACAAGAAGACGCACATCCAGGAGCGCCACCGCCACCGCTACGAGTTCAACAACCATTACGTAAAGGAGTATGAACGCCATGGCATGCAGTGCACGGGTATAAACCCGGAGAGCGAACTTGTGGAAATTGTGGAGATACCCGGTCTGAAATGGTACATCGGCACGCAGTTCCACCCCGAGTATCAGAGCACGGTGCTTCACCCCCACCCCCTGTTCCTCGACTTCATCAAGACCGCCATCGCACACAAGGCAGGCGAGAAACAGCGTCAATAACCGGTGCATACACCACCATACAACCCGAAACTAAAAAGAACATAACAACAAGCAATGGATAAAAATACGATTATTGGATTTGTGCTCATCGCACTTGTGCTGATAGGATTCAGTTGGTACAACCGCCCGAGCGAGGAAGAAATCAAGGCCCAGCAAGAGCAGGTGGCCAAGCAGGAAGCCCTGGCCAAGGAAGCCGAGCAGAAGGCAAAAAGCGAGAAGGCAAAAGAAGCGAAAGCCAAGGAAGAGGCACTGCTCGACAGCGCCGCCCTGTTCCATGCCGCACTGAGCGGCACCGCCAACGACGTAGTGCTGCAGAACGGCAAGGTGGTGCTGACGCTGAACACCCACGGCGGCACCGTGACCAAGGCCGTGGTAAAGGACTTCAAGAGTCTGGACGGCGGCGAGGACGTGACCCTCTTCGAAGGCGAGGACCAGCGCTTAGCGTACGTCTTGGAAGGCAAGGACAGCAACATACGCACCTCCGACCTCTATTTTGAAGCCAGCGAACAGACCGACACCACGGTGACGCTGACCGCCAGCGACGGCCAAGGCAAGGCCATCACGCTGCGCTACCTCTTGGGCAATGACTACCTGCTGCACATGAGTTTCCAAGCCACGGGCATGGACGGCATCTTCTCTGCCAAGACCGACAAGATGGACATCATGTGGGAAGAGCGCTGCAAGCAGCAGGAGAAAGGCCACTCGTTCGAGAGCCGCTATGCTACGCTTACCTATAAAGAGGTGGGCTCGGGCACCGACTATCTGAATGAGAGCAAGGAGAAGGTGAACGAAGACATCGAGGAAGCCCTCGACTGGATAGCCTTCAAGAACCAGTTCTTCAGCGCGATGATGATTACGAAGACACAGTTTGCCCCCCACGCCCTGCTCACGAGCATCCCCGAGAAGAAGGAGACCGGCTACCTGAAGAGCTACCGCGCCACGGTGGAGACCACCTTCGACCCGACGGGCAAGACCCCCACGGAACTGGAGTTCTTCTACGGCCCCAACGACTTCCGTCTGCTGCAGCAGGTAGAGAAGCAGAGCACCTTCGGCAAGGACCTGAAAATGGAGCGCTTGGTATACTTAGGCTGGCCGCTCTTCCGCTACATAAACCGCTGGTTCACCCTCTACGTGTTCGACTGGCTCACCCAGTGGGGTTTGAACATGGGTATCGTGCTCATCCTCATCACCCTCTTGCTGAAGGTGATCACCTTCCCGTTGGTGAAGAAGAGCTATATGAGCTCTGCCAAGATGCGCGTGCTGCGTCCGAAAATTGAAGAGGCCACGAAAAACCTGGACAAGCCGGAAGACCAGATGCAGAAGCAGCAGGTGCAGATGCAGATGTACTCGCAATACGGGGTGAGTCCGATGAGCGGCTGTCTGCCCATGCTCATCCAGATGCCCATCTGGATTGCGATGTTCAACTCCGTGCCGAACGCCATTCAGCTGCGCGGCAAGCACTTCCTGTGGAT
>CAJONT010000152.1 GCA_905235975.1 uncultured Prevotella sp. | reverse complement strand
TGGCAAGCCCTTGCTCATGCGCAGCAGTTGCTCGCAGTGCTCAAAAACGGTCTCCTCGCTGCCTTTTCCTTTCAGCAGTGCCTGGAGGTCGCTCATGCTCATTCGGCGCAGCGATTCGGCTTCTAAGCTGAAGTCGTCTTCTTTCTTGCCTTTCTCGGCTGATAGGATGTGCATCACGCTCTCGAGGCTGTTGAAGCGCGTGTCGCCCACTGCCTCGTCTATCCATTTGTCTATCAGCCTGCGGTACTCGTCTTTCAGGTCGTCGGTCTTGCCGGGCTTGTACAGGTGGGCGGGTTTGCGGAAGGAAGAGGCGGCTATGAACGGGCATTCTTTCATGTAGCGTAGAATCTCGTCCATCGTGCTCAGCTGAGGGGTCACATAGGTTTCATACAACTTGGCAAAGGCTTTGCGCACACCGTCGTCATTTATCCTTCCTTGTTCTTTGAAGATGTGGTACCACTGCTCTATGCTGGGTCGGCTGTTGAGCTGCAGGTCGCGGATGAAGTTGCTGTCGAGTTCGGCTTTCAGCTCTTCGCCGATGCCGCCCTCGCCGAAGAGGTAACGGTATTGCCCGCTTTCTAAATAGGGGCGCAGGGCTTTCCGCCGTATCGCCTGGCGCTCTTCTTCGCTGTAGGGCATCAGGGCGTAGGTGGCTTCGTCTAAGTCGCCGATGGGCCACTGCACACTGGCGGCTCGTTGCAGCGCGGTGTATCGCTGCCGCGTTGTGTTGTCCATCTTCGATTGGTAGTGGCGCAGTTGCGACCAACTCTCAGTGCGCAGGTCGCTGAGGGAGTGGCCCAACTGGAGCCAGAGCGGCCATTCGTCGGCTGTCAACTGGTCGGGGCGCTTGTCGTAAATGCCGAGGGCATGGCGGAAGGTGGTGTAGGAGAGCAGAGGGGTGTCTTGGCCGGGCAGGCATATCGACTCTATCGTGTGGCTTTCGGCCTGGGTAAGGCGGCTGTCGGTAGTGGTGGCCTCATACCATTTCAGGTGCAGGGCATCGTCGGGCACACTGAGGGGACTGCCGGCCACATATACTTTTATCAGTGCTTCGGCGAGCACGCGCTCGTAGTGCTCGTCCACGGCGAAACCGAAGGTGGCATAGCGGCGCAGGGGCAGCGGGAGGCTCTCTATGGCGTCTGTCAGCAGGGCGAGTTCGGCACTCTCCAACACGCCGTCGCAATGGTAGGTGTCGCCGGCCACGGGCAGAGCGATATACAGCGGGCGGCCGGTGGCCATGGCTTTCTTAATGTGGCTGGCCAGATGGATGGCTTCTGAAGAGGCATAGGGAGCCGTCACGTCTATGTAGTGCGTGGAGTCTACACGGCCCGTGGGCATGCCTTTGATGCGGGGCATCTGCGCAAAGAGGGTGCGCAGGTTGTAGGCTATCTGGTTCATGTCGTCACGGCTCACTTCATACCCGGCACGGAAGGGGTAGTTGCGCCCAAGGGCGGTGCTCACCACATGCGAACCTTGCACGTGCAGGAGGAGATACTTGTCCACGTCTGCGTGGTAGAGCCAGGCCACACTGGCATAACGGGGCGACAGTACGGGGGGATTGTCTATGAACAGACCGCTCACATCGTTGGCATGACGGCTGTAACCGGCCGAGTAGAACAGGGTGGTGTCGCCGATGTGGTCCGTTCTGGAACCGGATGCGAATTGGGCTATGTCTATCTTTTTTCTCATAGTGGGTAGTGTTTTCTCTTACAGTTTGCTTTGGGTGTAGCGCAGCTGCTCATCGCGCTCCTTCATACCGCTCGTGGATATGCCGTTCTGCCACAGCAGGTCGGTAAGCAGTTGGTAGGAGCCGAAGCACAGGTGCTTGCACTTGCCGCGGCGGATGGCTTGGTTGAAGGCTTCTACATGGCCGCCTTCCTCACAGTAGAAACGGGTCACGTCAGAGGGGTCGCTCTTGTAGATGCGCAGTTGGGTGTCGATGGGGGTGGCGGTGAAATACACGTGGGGCGGCAGTGGATGGCCTGGCTCTTTGCTCAGCGCGTCTACGCTCTTCGTGCCGCGCACTGCATGCTGCAGGCGTTTCAGCATGTTGTAGCTTACCGAGGCGTTCAGGAGGTGCCAGAAGGCTTGACCGATACCTGAACCGGTGGTCTGCTGTATGTGGCGGCGCCACTCGTTGGGCAGATGCAAGCCGTCATGACTTTCTCCTTCTTGGTGCAGCAGGGTGGTGAGGCGTTGCATCACCTCGCTGTACAGGGTGTTGCGCAGATAGGGCTTCTTGGCCAGCTCGGCGGCTCTCGTTCGGTCAGCGAAGGGTTCATAGCCGTCCAACAGCAGGTCGGTGCCGCGGAAGGCTAAGTACACATGGGGGTTGTGGCGGCGGTTCAAGTCCATATAATGGGCCACGGCCTCGGTCAGCGCACCGGCGTTTTGATCGTCGGTCAACTTGTCGCACACGATGATGTCGGTGGCGGCTTCACAGAAGTGCAGGGGGTAGAAGTAGTGCAGCACAAGTTTGGCCTTGTAGTCGTCAAGGTCCAAGTGTCGCTGGTTGGTGAGCTGGGGCCATACTTGCTCCACCGTGAGCAGGAAGGAGTCGGTGTGCAGCTCGGTAAGATGCTGCAGCACGTATCGGCCGCTCACACGCTTCAGCGATTCAAACACATAGCTGCCTTCTTTCAGCTCGTAGGCAATGTGGCTCCATTGCATGTAGTTGCCGTAACGGTTTCGACGGTCGGGTTTCATGGGCTCGTTGCTGTCGATCCTGAAGCCCGGGGGCACCACAAACTTCAGGACATGGCCGCTGGGCGATCGCCATGTCTGAAGCCAAAACAGGCCCTTGCCTTTCTTTTCTATCTGACGCTTCAGCTCGAAATAGTCGCTCATCCGGTTGCTGGTGCGGTCGAACACCTCGCCGGGGATGTTCAGGAAGTCGACGGCAAGTGTGTCGTGAAGCGCACCGCGACGCATGTAGGCTCCGTAGTGATTCTCCGGACGGCAGGCGTAGCGGTCGGTGCCGCGCATGCCGCCGGTGGCGTTGTTGAACGTGTCGTAGAAGTAGGTGCCGAAACTGCTGTGGGGATAGCTCAACGGCAACTCCTCGGGCTGGTAGCCTAACTGCTCAAACGCATGTATCATGTCGTACAGCAGATAGCTCTTGCCGCTCGAACGGACTCCTACTACGGCTATGTGTATTCGTTTCACTATCGTAGCTTTTTTTGATGCTATACTTGGTCTTCTAATATCGTCAGCAGCGAACCCATGCTGAAGTCGCCCAACTTGTGCTGGGTAAGGATGTCCATGCACAGCTGGTAACTGCCGAAGCAGGCATGTGAGTACTGCTCGCAGAAATAGTTCCTCTTGCCGTCGCTCTCACGGCAGAAGTCGAAGGCAATGTGGTCGCCGTCCATATAATTCTGGTAGATGTCGAAATCTTCAGTGATGGGCGTGCAGGTGTAGTACACGTGGGGTACGATGTTGCCTCTCGGATTGCCGCTCTCAGGATGGATGTAACCGGTCTTAAGCAGGATGCGGCGGAACGAATGACCCTGACCGCCTAAACGGGAGCGGATATGTTGACGGAGATCGGTGCCCATGTATATCAACCCGTCGCCGCCCTCAAAGTCTACTATCTGGTCCTTTAACTTGTCTATATCGCTGTGTATAAGGTCGCTGCGCAACTCTTCCGGCAGACCGATCCAGTCGCTGAATTCATTGTCGGGTATCACTAAGCTGTCGTCCAAATAGTGCAGCATGGAATAGTTGAAGAGTGAGTAGATGGCATTGCGCCTCTGCTCGTCGTTCATCTTTTCTTGCAGGAACTTGTAGAGTGCTTTGTACTCATTCTCTTTGCGGCTCAGCAGGAAGTCTACGTTCCTGAAGGCTAAATACACATTCACCTTGTGCTGATTCGTGCTGTCTTCAAGGAAGGAGTCGAGACCCTCGGCAAGGTCGCCGAACTGCATTTCTTCTGCATTTACTTCATCCTTGGTGAAGATGCGGTCGCACAGCACAATGTCGGTGGCCTGTGCACAGTATTGGAAGAATGTGAAACTCTTGTCGTAGGCATTTCCGGCAAAGTCTACGGCATCGAAATCGAGTCCGCGCAGCTGGTTGCTGTGTATGAGGTCCAGGATGCTGCGTATCACCGAGTCGGTGTCGTATTCAAAGAAATTGCGAAGCAGGGTCTTGCCGCTCACACGGCGCGACGAACCGTCACAGCGCACATAACCGCTGGTGTGCAGGTCGGCATAGAGCTCGCCCCAATCCATATAGCGCATCTTCAGGTTCTTTTCCGAGGTCGCTTCGGTCTTGGCACGGTCTTCATCGGTGGCGCTGCAGCCCTTCCGGGGTTCTACAATGTAGCGTATGTCGCCGGCATCCGTGCGCCAGGTGCTCACCTTGAAGTGGTGGCGCAGGCGGCTTATCTGGTTCTTCAACTGGATGTAGGCTTGCAGACGGGTGGGCTTGTCGGGAGTCTTGGCAAATATCTCGCCGGGTATGTTCAGAAAACTCAGTTCGTATTTGTCGTTGCTCTCGTTCTTGTGTACTACGCGTGCGCCGTAGTGGTTGTGGGCACGGCAGGCATAGAACAAGGTTCCGCGGTCGCCACCTGTCTCGTCGGGCGAGTAGTTGGCCACATTCTTGTAGGTCTGGAGGGCGTTGTCCAAAGGGTAGAACACCGCCGACATGCTCGAGAGGGTCTTCATTATATCACGCAGCAGGAAACTCTTGCCGCTTGAGGTGGTGCCCACAACGGCCAAGCGGATTTGCTCGCGGCTCATGCGGTGCAGGGCATTGCGCATCACAAGGAATGTGCGGTGCAGGTGGGTGCCTGAGAACAGATAACTTAGTTTCATCTTTTTTTGTTTTTACGGTTATAGGGTCTTTTTGCGGCAGGTCACCGACGCCATGAAAGCCAAGAGTATCGCGCTTTCCAAGGCTTCGCCCACGGCGTCCACACCGAAACCGGGTATCAGACGGCCTGTATAGGGCAAGGTGGCGATATAGGAGAGATAGATGTAGAAACTCGTGCCCACCCACATATACATGGCGAGCATACGCCATTGCATGCTCTTGGTGAGCAGTGGGAGTTGTTGGCTGGTGTACGACAGACTGTATTGCAGCACGAGCCAGATGAGCAGGAAGAGCAACAAAGCAAACACGGCGGTGCTAAGGTAGGTGCCATAGGCACCGAAAAATGCGGCGGGGGCACTGAGGTCGTTCAACACCACGGGCGACTGCCCCGTGCTGATGGAGGGATGCAGGAAGTGGGTGTCGTTCGACAGAGGGTCGCCGCCTTCCTTCGTTTGCATGTAGTGACTCATAATCACCATAAACTCGGCATCGCTCTCATTGTAGCGATAACCGTTGCGCTCCAAATCGCTGAAATTGGAGAAGAGCATCACGCGGCGGGTCAGGCGGCTGTAGTCTACTTTCGACGGACTGAATGCTACGCTGCACAGGAAGGGTAGCGATATGACAATTGTCACCACCATGATGAGTATGCCGTTCACCCAACGGCGCTCTTGGCGTGCTTCTTCCTTCACACTTCTGATATAGGCGCGGGGACGCACCAACAGGAAGTAGAAACTCAGAAGGCACATCGCAAAGCCAAGGTAGTTGGTCATATAGCCGTTGTCGCCTGCCATGGCACCCACTATGTAGGCAGCGGTGATGATGAACATCTGCCAGAAGAGCGAGGGACGGGGAGCCTTGGCATCTTCTATCTTCACTTCCGAGAGGGCTTGCGTCATGCCCAATATCACAATGAGGGTAATGAAGGCGGTGCCGAAATTGCCGAACTTGTTTCCTATGAAGGCAAGCACCACGAGCAGCAGGAGATGACTGGGGTAAAGTATCGTCAGGGCTCCTTTCAGTGCCTCGCGCAATACGTTCGAACAGACGGTGAGCAGGGCCACAAATGCCGCTGCCAGCACTACAAAGGTGCTCCAGCCTGTCAGGAGCAGCACCAAAAAGGTGAATGCAAGTATCAGCAGGGCTGGCTGCAGACGGGAGGGACAGGCACGTAGGTAGTGCCGTATCTTCTCGCTTGTCTTTTCGTTCACGCCGTGGGCCCATTTGCTCCATTTCGCACGATGCTTGTCTATGAGTCGGGTGACGGCTTCCGCACGACTGTTCAGTACTGCCCATAGGGCAAGCACGGTGGCCTCGGCGAAGAGAAGGGCATACACCACGGAGCGGTGGGTGTCGTTGATGCCGTAGGCATCGAGCCATTTCCAGGGCCACAGCGTGTACACTTCCGAGTGGAAGTAGGAGCGTATGGCACTTTGACTCACCGTGGTGTCGAGAAGGCCGAAGAAGGCGTAGCCTAAAAACACACCCCATAGGGTGCATATTCCCCAGGATAACCAGAGCCGCAGGGGGCGGCGTTTGGAGCTTGTGTGCAGCAGGGGGGTGTTTATCAGCATCGCCACACTGAAGAAGAGCAGCAGCATCAACGAGGTCGACACGGGGGTGATGCCGGTAAGCTTTTCAAAGTAGGGATGGGTGTAGCTCAACTTCAGCGTGATGAGTGTCTTGCAAATGCAGTAGCACAGGGCTACAAGGGTGAGCATGGTGAGATAGGAGGGATAGTGGCTCACTTGCTTGTAGTTGTAGAGCGTGTGTACCTGCTTACCCGATACGCGTACCACGCTGCCTGGCATCCAGATCACCGTCAAGAGCACAAGCACGGTCAGGAGCGGGAGCCATAGGTACCCCATGATGTAGGTGCGGTTGATGTAGCCGGCACGGCAGTGGAGGGTGTCCTTGCCCGACTGTAGGGCTAACTTGCTGAAAGTGGGGGTTAGTTGGAGGGGCAGCCAACCGAGGGTGGGGTTTTCCACCACATGGCGGTGACGGTTGTTGTCGCTGATGCACACGGTGTCCTTGCCGTGGAAAAACTCAATGTGGCAGAGGTCGAAATTGATGGCATTGGAGAAAGCGGGTAGGTAGATGTCGCTCTTCGTGGGGTACGACTGGTAGTTCTGCTTGAGCGTAATCAGACCGCTCGAAACGGCCGACATCTTGCGGAGGGAGTCTACCGAACCGATATAGGTGATGGGGCGGGGGAAGCGTATCTTGAGATGTTCGTCTTCAGCGCTAATCATCACATGGCCGGCTCCCCAGGAGGTCAACGTTACAAGGGGCTTCATCACATAGTTCACCTCGTCTATCTCAAAGTAACCGCGCTCATGACCGCTGTCCATAAAACAGTTGTCGCTGATGTGAAAGAACTGTACCTTGCACAGGCCTTTGTGTGCGCCTGTGGCATCGGCAGTGCCGCTGCGGGCATAGCGCACGGTCTGCCCGCCTTCTTCTATCTGGGTCAGCTCGTCAAGGATGACAAGCACGATGTCGCCGTCGGTGCGTTCAAAAAAAGAGTGCACGGCGCTTTGCTGCATCTGGTCCAGCAGGCGCAGACTGTCGGCACGCCCTGTGTCGGCCTGGTCCATGCCGTAGCGGGCAGCAAAGTGACGCACCAGCACGTCTTTCTGGTTCTTGAACTGTTTCCACGTCTTCCACACATCGGCACCCGTGAACGTCAGCCGTACCGTGTCGCCCTGGCTGGTGGGCAGGCGCAGCCGGATGTGCTGCTGGGCATCGTCGCGTATCGCGTGCTTGTTGGGATTTACGTTGTTTATCTTGAAGTATTGCAGCGAGTCGTGGTACTGAGGGTTTACTTCCCATTGGTAGGCGCCCTCGCTGTAGGTAATCTTCAGGTAGTCGTGGGGCACTCCTTTCATGTGCACGGCGCTACGCTCGCCCACGGTGAGCGTAGCGCACTCCGTGAGTTCTACCTCATCGATGAGGAAGGCGAGCTTCTTGTCGGTACGGGAGGCCATGGTCCAACACAGTAATAATACCACGGCAAGCAGTGCCACACCCACCATATTGGCGAGATGGCCGCTCGAATCTTTGTAGTTGGCAAGACTCAGCTTGTTCAGTAGAAGGGCTATCTGTCTCATTGCGTCTTCGTCTATGGGGCTTGATTGTCGGTAAGGCTGCGGCGGGTATCCTGAAGCTCTCTTATCATCTCTTCATTACCCTTGCTGTCGCTCAATTTGTCTATCAGATTGTCGATGGACTCAAGCAGGTCGCTGGTCTCCTCTTGGAAGCGTTGCTGCATCCTGTCCATATATTGCTTCGTCCCGCTGCCAATGCCTATCCAGTCGAAGAACCTTTCCACTTGGCTTTTGGCGCGGTTCTTGTAGCTCCTGGCAAGACTCTCGTAGGCGGCGGTGGGTACGCGCTTCAGGCGTTGGTAGACGAGGGTGTCGTTTTCATAGGGGTATCTTACCCACTCCTCGTAATGTTCAATCACGTCGTTCACATCTTCCATGCTCTCGCAGTGCTCGCTCTTGTAGAGCAGGGGCTTCAGCTCATCGAAGTATTCGTCCATGTAATTGACGTCCTCCCGCAGATTGCTGTTGTGCAGATTCTCGTGCTCCATCAACGCTTTCATCTGGGATTGCAGCTTGCGCAGACGGTTCTCGTCGCGGCTCCAGTCTTCGGTCTGGAAGAGACTGTCAGTCTCACGCGTGAGAAGGTCGCTGAAGTCGTTGATGAGCATCGACTCGCAGCGGGCATAGTCTTCTGCCGACAGCAGTGGGGCATTGTCTTGGGTGTGGAGGGATTTTTCCACAGCAAGGTCTTCTGTCAGTCGGGCGTAAAGGGCGCAGCCTTTTTCGTAACTGCTCGTGCGCAGGGCACGCTCTTCTTGGGCAAAATAGGTGGTGTATTGGAAGGGCCGCAAGGGGGTGGTGGGGGGTGCCTGGATGGTTTCGTAGGCAAGGGACGCAAGGTAGCCCACGGCGACCACGGCCAACAGGGCGGCGACCACGGCGTGCCAACGCTTGCCCTTGGAGAGCAGGCGCCCTATCCAGTTGCGGCGGGGTTGGCATTTGGGAAGGATAGCCTCGCGGAACACGCATTCGGGGTCTTTCGAACGGAGCAAGGCCACGTCTTTCAGTACGAAGTGACCGGCGTTGTAGGCGATGGGGACGGCATTGTATATCTCCTTGGCATAACAAATGTTTTGTACTTTCCGCCACAGGGCGGGCATGCCGCTCGTCACCAAGGTCTGCGCGGCATTTTCCTGATAGTCGGCGGGGGCTTGCATCTGGTCGGTCTTCGTCACCATCAGATAAATGCCGTTGGTGTGGTCCAGATAGCCTTCCTTCTCAAGTGTGGATACTAAATTGGAGGTCTGCTCTATCTGCCAGCCCAGGTCTTGGGTGCAGTCTATGCATAGGATGTGTACTTGTTCGCTCTCTCGCTCCACCACGGCGGAGAGGGGAGTGCCCAAGCGGGCTTCCACAATCTGGATGGGGTAGCGCTTGCACCAGAAGTGGGCTCGATAGCGGATGGGGTAGCATGCCACCATGCCGGGCTCGGCATCGGTGGGGATGGATTGGAGCGTGGCTTGCTGCCTGAAAATTTCCTGCAGTCGAACGGTGCGTGGGTCGGCTTCCTGGCGCTTGGCGTGAAGGGGCTTGAATCCTTTCAGCGCCATGATGGTGCCGGCGACGGTGGTCTTGCCGGAGTGGGCGGCACCCCAAATCACCAACTGGTTGGCTTCCGACGAACCTACACGCTGGGTGGAGGAGGGGAGGGTATCGGCGGGGCGCATGCCTATCAGCTGGGCAGCCACGTCGGCTTCGAAGAGACTGTCTGCCTCCTCGCGGCTCAGTTGGCCGCTGTTCACCATCTCCTGGATTTCCGACAGGGTGAAACCTTGGGGATTGAATACGATGTCTAAATGTGTGCGCTCGTTCATCTGGTTCCCTCCTTTTGGTTAACGGTGTCTGCCAGTGAATTTGTTCTTCGGACGCCGGATGTGCAGATAGGTGGTCAGCACCAAGAGACCGCATACCAGGGTGATGGCAAGGCTGCGCGCATCGGGGCGGTTGGTGGGCAGGGTGAGGATCGGCAGCAACGGCTCATCACTGGCTGTGTAGGCACAAGCGAAGGGTGCTGCTTTCTCACCCTTGTAGATGACCGACGACACCTCGGCATATTGGCGGGCCCAGTCTTCTCCGGCTTTCGTGATATAGTGCATGTTGTTGGGGGTGGATATGTTCCACACACTGCCTTCTTGCAACGTGCTTATCCATGCACGGCGGCTGCTACGCACACTGTCCAATGCAACGGGCTGCAGTCGGCGACGGAGACTGGCTGTCATGGCATTTGTCTTCTTGACCGAATAGTGTGCCTTGTAGAGTTGGCTACGGTAGTCGCGAACACGCTTTTCTGCGTATTCGGCATACAGACTGTCTATGTTGCCTATGCCTCTCACTATCGTCTGGATGCTGTCGTGCAGTGCTTCTTCGTGGTCTGTCACATAAAGGAAGTGGCTGAAGGGGATGCTGCCCACAAACAGGGTGCCCAATGTCACCAAAATGGCAGCTATCTCCACCGGCAGACCGCTGCGCCGGTTGCGGGAAACCTTGCTCTTGCACATGATGCTTATGCCTGCGGCAAGCAAGGTGACAATCAATAGGCTGAGGGCAATCGCAAGCGCATGATTGCCCTCCACCATATATTCGATGCCCATAAAAGCGATGTATACAAAAGTGAGCAGAGCAATGGTTGTCACGAATAATGCCAAGCCAGCTGATGTGTTGTTTTGCATGTGGGTCGTTCCTGATTTACTCGTGGGTCATATACTGAGCACAAAGTTAAACCTTTTTTTGAGAATAATCAACCTTTCTTCTTTATAAAAAATGCTAAATCCTCCTTTCTTCACCCCAGATACTTCGCCAATGTCTCCTTGTAATCGCTGTCTCGGAGCTTGGCGATGCTGCGCTCGCGTATCTGGCGCACTCGCTCATGGGTCAGTTGCATCACATTGCCTATCTCGTCAAGACCCTTCGCCGGACCATCTATGCCGTAGTATAGTTTTAATATCTGCATCTCCCTGGGATTCAATACTTTTGTCAGTACAACGTCAAGATCGTAGGTGAGCGATTCATGGTCTACTTCGCGATCGGTACGGCTATCCTCACTGCTGCTCAACAGATCCAAAAGGGTGCTACCGTCTTCATCGCCTCCCAAGGGTGTGTCTATACTCACCGAACTTAGGTCGCCACGCAACACCTCTTCTATCTTATCTTCGTTGATTTGCGTCATCTCAGCAAGTTCATCTACCGTGGCAGGGCGGTGGAACTCCTGCTCAAACTTGTTCATCGCATGATACAGCTTGCTCAACAATCCACTTGCATTCTGCGGGAGTCGAATCATCCTGCTGTGTTCGCAAATGCATTGCATGATGTTCTGCCGTATCCACCATACGGCGTAGGAGATAAATTTGAAACCGCGGGTGGGGTCGAAACGGCTGGCAGCTTTCAGCAGTCCGATGTTTCCTTCGTTAATCAGGTCGGTAAGGCTCACACCGTGATGCTGATATTGTTTTGCCACGCTAACCACAAATCGCAAGTTCGAATTTACCAGTTTTTCCTTGGCTTTCTCGCCATCCTCGCCCCCTCGCATAACCGCGTGGGCAAGTTCTACTTCCTCATCGGCACTTAGAAGCGGAAACCTGCTTATTTCTGCCAGATATTTGGCAATGGCTTCCTCCCCTCTGCTCGTGATGGATGTCTGAATTTTTAGTTGTCTAATCATTTTAAATCTTCCTTTCTTCTACAAATAGGTTATTAATTATTTTTATTACGGAGATAGTTTTTTATGGTTTTCCTTTCATCCCCCTCAAGGCTTTTTCCTTTCATCACCCCGAGTTGTTCCTTTCATCACCCTCAAGGCTTTTCCCTTTCATCACCCCGAAGCGTTTCCCTTTCATCACCCTCAAGGCTTTTTCCTTTCATCACTCTTAAGGCTTTTTCCTTTCATCACCCCGAAGCGTTCCTTAATATTATAAAGAAGGTTTATAACGCCTTCATTCCTACACAAGTTAGTTTACCCCATGACATGGCGAATCAACCTTATTGCCTTTTTGTCATAGAAAAAACCAAGATAATCATTTGTTCGATACAATACTACGGTTTTATTTTCAAATACCATGCCTTTAATCTCCCCCCATCCATATTTTTAGCACATTTTGACTTTTTGTCACCCTATCCCCCGCAGGTGTCTCCATCTCCGCCCATGCCCCAGCGCCGCCAATTGCCCCCCAGCGCCGCCCTCGTCCCCCTCCATCCACTGTGCGGCGCGGTTTTCCCGCGCCGGTCCCCATCTCGCTCCAGCCCTCATCCAGCGCCGCCCTCGTCCCCCTCCAGCCACCGTTCAGCGCGGTTTTGCCGCGCTGCCTCCCTCTCCCT
>CAJONT010000151.1 GCA_905235975.1 uncultured Prevotella sp. | reverse complement strand
GGCGGCAGCCGTTCGGGCGGTGGCTTCAGCGGCGGCGGACATTCTTCCGGCAGCAGCCGTTCCGGCAGTTTCGGAGGCCGCAGATAAACGAAACTTTGTTTGAGTAAACATAAAAGTAACTATCGAAAACAGTTTTAGAAGTATGAAAGCAAGATATGTTGTATGGGCGCTGATGATGCCCGCCTTCCTCACTGCCACGGCACAGGAAACCTACGAGAATGCCAATATTGCCACAGAGGACCTGAACGGAACCGCACGTTATGTGGGTATGGGCGGCGCACTGGAAGCGCTCGGTGCCGATATCTCCACCATCTCGAGCAACCCGGCCGGTGTCGGTTTCTTCCGCAGCAGTTTTGCCAGCATCTCAATGGGCATGGTGTCGCAGGCCGACGCACGCAGCTACGAGAATGGCGACAAGACCAACGCAAGCTTCGACCAAGTGGGTTTCGTCTATTCAAGACCCACAAACAACAACTCTTATCTGAATGTGGGATTCAACTACCACAAGAGTCGTAACTTCGACTTCATCCTCTCGGCCGATGACAGGCTGCAGAATGCTTCACAGAACAAACTCACCTATGAGAAACTGCGCAACGAAGTGTTTGTAGACTCCAAAGAAATCACCGCCAATCAGCTCGATGACATCTATGTCAGGAACCTGCTGTATGCTGCCGACGATGGCAATTGTTACTATTATCCTGCCACACAGTATATCTTCGACCGTGCCCAGCAGGGCTATATAGGCGTGTACGACTTCAATGTCAGCGGCAATCTAGAAAACCGGTTGTTCCTTGGTCTCACCATCGGCATCCACGATGTGCACTACAAGCATTACAGCGACTATACCGAGCAGTTGGAAACAAACCCGGAGGGCATCACCTATCTGAATGTCTACGACGAGCGCCGCATCACGGGTGTAGGTTTTGATGTCAAGTTCGGTGGTATCTTCCGACCCATCGAAGAGTCGCCCTTCCGTATCGGACTCTATGTGCACTCTCCTGTAATGTACGACCTTACGACAAAGAACTACACCGAGGTGACCGATGGCAATTATACAGCCTATGCCCAACAGCGCTACGACTATGACATGTACACACCGTGGAAGTTTGGAGCAAGCCTGGGTCATACGATAGGTACCATGCTGGCACTGGGTGCCACCTATGAGTATAGTGACTATGCACACATCGACCAGCGCTACAAGACCGACGACTGGGACTACTACTATGATGACTCGTCGGAGAGCGACGAAGTGATGAACCGTCACACCAAGCATACCCTCAAAGGCGTGAGCACCCTCAAGGTGGGCGCAGAACTGAAGCCGACTCCTGAACTGGCCGTGCGTTTTGGCTACAACTATGTGTCGCCTATGTACCGCAGCGATGGATTCAAAGATGGCACACTCGCTGCCGACGGAACCTATGTGGCATCGGCAACCGACTACACCAACTGGAAGGCCACCAATCGCATCACCTGCGGTCTGGGCTATACCAAGGGTCCTGTGAACGTCGACGTCGCCTATCAGTACACTACGACCAAAGGTGAATTCTCACCCTTCATGAATTATATTGACAATGAGTTTCCCGACGACGACAACGTGGCCAACGTGGTGGATGTGAAGAATAATCGCCATCAGCTATTGTTCACAGTTGGATATCGTTTCTGAAATGCAAAAAAAGTATAATATTCGCATTTTATTGACCTTTTATTTGGTCATAATCTGAAAGTATTATAACTTTGTACAAGCTTAATTTCTACTCCAACCTGTAAGGTGGCAGATAGAATTCAAAGTGAGCAAAAAATGATTAGTTTTTTTAGTGGTTAATTTAGTTTTAGTAAGTATGATGAGGGGATTTGTCGAGAGATAAGTCCCCCTTTTTTTCATAATTAATAGAACACACCTTATAAGGTTATACAGTCCCAAAACAGTTATAAAAAGCCTCGCAATTTCTTGCGAGGCTTTTTTTTTAGTTTTCATATTCGTCTGATATTTCTTCTGCTTCTATGCTCAAATCATCAGGGTCGGTTTCGTAGGTGGTGCGGTAGCTCTCCTCGATGAGGCTCTCATCGTAGAAGTTATCCTCTTCTTCTTCTTCCTCCTCCTCAGGTTCGTTGTAGCGGTCATCAATCTCTACTTCTTCTTCCTCATCATCCTCGTCTCTTTCTTTCTCATCAGTTTCAGGAATCAATCGTTTCGGCTTCTCAACCTCAGGCTTCGCCTTGGCGAAGATGGCTTCAATCCATCCGCCCTTTGGTATCTCAAGCGCCTCAAAGCCGTCGTTTATCTTCTTTTCGTACATGCCGCCCGCTTTGTGAATCCTGTCTTTGGGCAGCGTGGTGGTGCTGATGTCGAATCCTGACTCTATGATGTCTTTGATGCTCTGCGAGAGACTGTCCCACCCGCCACCGAAGTTGCGGTCTATCACCTCTATCAGCTTGGCGGCAGTGATGTGGCGGATGTTCTCGTAGGTGAGGTCTGTCACGCGCATGATGGGACGTTTCTTCACACCCCATTTCACCTTTGTCGACTCGTCGGTCCTCACGAGAGCCACCTTAAAGCCGCGGCTTTCAAGTTTTTTCACAGACTCTTGCTTGTCGTCTTTTATTTCTTCTATCTCAAATGCACTCTTAATGATATCACAGTAGTGACGCAAGTTATCCTTTAGGTCTGCGTCTTTCTCGGCACTTTCCAACAGGCGGAAAATGTCGTTCTCCTGTAAATCCCAGACATTGCTTTTGTTCAGTGTCTTCAAAGTTAAGGCTTTCTTGTCTTTCATTATTTTCAGTTATATGATTTTTTTTAGTCTCTGTCGTCAAGTACGCGGAATTTTCTGCGGAAGGCGGCCAGCTCGGCGATGTCCACTTCGGCGGTGATTGCCATCGCTCTTCCGCTGTCGTCGGCAGCCAGCACCCTGCCTTTGGCGTCTATCACGGCGCTGTGGCCGCTGTAGTGGCAGTAGGGGTCGCTGCCCACGCGGTTCACGCCCACCACCACGGCCTGGTTTTCTATGGCACGGGCCTTGAGCAGCAAGTCCCACACGCCGATGCGCGGCACAGGCCAGTTGGCCACGTATATAATCCCGTCGTAGTCGCCCCGGTAGCGGCTCCACACCGGAAAGCGCAGGTCGTAGCACACGAGCAGGAGCCATCTCATGCCTCCGTAGGTCACCACGGTGCGCTGTTCACCGGCGGTGTAGTGGTGCTGTTCGCCGCCGTAGCTGAAGAGGTGGCGCTTGTCGTAGCACTCCACGCTGCCGTCGGGTTTGGCAAAGTAGAAGCGGTTGCGGAATGTCTCCTTGCCGTCTTCCCCTGTTGCCACGGCCACGCTGCCGCACACGGCGGCTCCCGTCTTTTCCGCCATCCTCCTCATCCAGGCCAGCGACAGGCCGTCGTGCTCTGCCATGCCGTCAGGGTCGGTGGCGAATCCCGTGCTCCACATCTCAGGCAGCACATACATATCGCTCCCCTCGGCCTCCCGCATCAGCCGTTCGGCATCGCGGGCGTTGGCCTCTCTGTCGCCCCATTGTATGTCGGTTTGCAGTATGGTGATTCGCATGTATGTTGTGCGGTATGCGCGCCGCTGCCTTTTAGTGTGGTGCAAAAATAAGTACTTTATCCCATCTGTGCAAGATTTTCGAAAAAATTTTTGATATATTCCTTTTTTGCCCTATTTTTGCCGTATGAATGCACCATTAGCCGAGAGAATGCGTCCCCGTTCCCTCGATGCCTACATCGGTCAGCGGCATCTGGTGGGGGAGGGCGCTGTGTTGCGCCGTATGATAGACTCCGGACGCGTCACTTCTTTTATATTATGGGGACCGCCGGGCGTAGGCAAGACCACACTTGCCCAGATTATCGCACATAAGTTGGAAACACCCTTCTACACGCTGAGCGCAGTGACCAGCGGCGTGAAGGATGTGCGCGACGTGATAGAGCGTGCACGCAACGGACGATTCTTCAACCAGGCTTCGCCCATCCTCTTCATCGACGAGATTCACCGTTTCAGCAAGAGCCAGCAAGACTCGCTGCTCGGTGCGGTGGAGAAGGGCGTGGTGACGCTCATCGGTGCCACCACGGAGAACCCGTCGTTCGAGGTGATACGCCCCCTGCTCTCACGCTGCCAGCTCTATGTTCTCAAGCCGTTGGAGAAAGACGACTTGCTCGGCTTGCTGCAGCGTGCCGTCACCGAGGATGTGGAACTCTCGAAGCGTGACATCCGCGTGGAGGAAACGGGTGCCATGCTGCGCTACAGCGGCGGCGATGCCCGCAAACTGCTCAATATCCTCGAACTGGTGGTGGAGGCGGCTCCCGAAGGAGAGGTGGTGATTACCGACCGGATAGTGGAGGATCGCCTGCAGCAGAATCCGCTCGCTTACGACAAGGACGGTGAGATGCACTACGACATCATCTCGGCGTTTATCAAGAGCATACGGGGCAGCGACCCCGATGCCGCACTCTACTGGATGGCCCGCATGATAGAGGGCGGCGAGGACCCGAAGTTCATCGCCCGCCGCCTCGTCATCAGTGCCGCCGAGGACATCGGACTGGCCAATCCCAATGCGCTCTTGTTGGCCAATGCCGCCTTCGACACGGTGATGAAGATAGGTTGGCCCGAGGGACGCATTCCCCTTGCAGAGGCCGCCGTCTACCTTGCCACCAGTCCCAAGAGCAATTCGGCCTATCTGGGCATCGATGCCGCACTCGCCAAGGTGAGGGAGACGGGCAATCTGCCAGTGCCGCTCCACCTGCGCAATGCGCCGACAAAACTCATGGCGCAGCTTGGTTATTCCGATGGGTATAAGTATGCCCACGACTATCCCGGCAATTTCGTGGAACAGCAGTTCATGCCCGACGAACTGAAAGACGTGAGGCTCTGGCATGCCCAGCACATGCCTTCGGAGGAGAAGCTATACCAAAACATGCTCCGATGCTGGGGCGACAGGTTCAAGGAGTGATAACAATCCTACCAAGCACCGTCTCCCTGATTCTGACCCCATATTTTCCCTAAGAATCAGCCTTTTTATCATCAAATCCTAAAAAAGTGCGAAAAAATTTGGAGGTTTCAAAATAAATCCATACCTTTGCACTCGCATTTAAGCAATGGCTCCCTAGCTCAACTGAATAGAGCATCTGACTACGGATCAGAAGGTTGCGGGTTTGAATCCCTCGGGAGTCACCAAAGAAGAGACCTCAAACGAAAGTTATCTTTCAAGTTTGAGGTCTCTTCTTTGGTGTTACTCATCCCGT
>CAJONT010000150.1 GCA_905235975.1 uncultured Prevotella sp. | reverse complement strand
GGGTGTTCACCTCGTCGTACATGTTGAGCGGGGCATTCTGCGAGTAGCGCAGGTTGTCGTTCACATAGGTGTTGAACACGCCGCGCGACAGGGCTTCCTCATCCTCGAAACCGGTCCACACTTGTTGGCCTTTCTCGCCGTGGATGATGGCGGTGCCGGTGTCCTGGCAGAAGGGCAGTATGCCCTTGCAGGAGGTCTCGGCATTGCGCAGGAACTGCAGGGCCACATAGCGGTCGTTCTCCGATGCTTCGGGGTCGCGGAGGATAGCAGCCACTTGCTCGTTGTGCTCACGGCGCAGCATGAACTCTACGTCGTGGAAGGCTTCCTGAGCCAGCAGGGTGAGTGCTTCGGGGCTCACCTTTACAATCTCTTTTCCCTCAAACTCACTGAGGGTCACGCCTTCCTTGCTCAGGAGGCGGTATTCAGTTTTGTCTTCGCCCAACTGGAACATGGGGGCGTACTTGAAATCCGGTGTTGTTGCCATAATGTTTTGTATTGATAAGGTTAATGAAATGGGTATGCGATTAGTATCCGAAGATTTGTTCTGTGCTGAGACGGTGCACGGGACCTATCTTCTCCAAGGCTTCCATGTCGAGCTCGCTCTCATCGCCCAGGATGAGGTATTTGTAGGTCTTGCCGGCCATGTAGCGCTTTTCGAAGTCGGTCACATCCTTCAGGGTGACCGACGGCAGCCTGTCGTAGATGTACTTGTTGGTGTCGAAGTCAAGACCGAGCTTGCGCAGGCGGTAGTATCTGCTCAGCACGCTGAACTTGGTGGTGCGCTCTGTCTGCAGGCTCTTTATGGCACTTTGCTTGGCAATGTCGAAGGCGGCCTCGCTTTGCGGGATGTCGTCGAGTATCTCGTTGAACACCTTGATGCAGTCGGTCATCTTGTCGTTCTGCGACACGATGTAGGTGTAGTAGGTCTCAGGATGATTCAGACGAGAGGGGGCCGAGTATCTTGCGCTGGCACTGTAGGCCAGGCCGCGGCTCTCACGCAGTTCTTGGAATACGATGCTGTTCATGCCGCCGCCAAAGTATTCGTTGAGCATGTAGCGCACGGGCGACTCCTCGATGCTCCAAGGCTTGTTCTCGTTGTGATACTGCATCATGTAGATGTTCTTGGCCTCATAGGGAGCCACATACACTTCGTTGACGGGAGTGGTTTGCTCGGTATATTCCTTGCCGGCAGGCGGTGGCAGCAGATGCTTGGCGGTCTTGTGCTGCTTGCTTATCAGCTTGTCGAGGGCTTTCAGCGTCATCGGACCGTAGTACATCACAGTGTGCTCGTAGTTCTTCAGATTGCCTATCAGGTCGAGCAAGTGCTGTGGGTCGGTGGCACGCAGCTGTTGCTCGTTCAGTATGTTGGTTGTCGAGTTGTAGGGACCGTACTGCACATATTGTGAGAGGGCCGAGAAGTTGGCACGCTGGTTCTTCTTGCTGTCTTCACGGTTCTTTATCAGGAGGTCCACATAACTCGAGTAGGAGTCTTTGTCGGCCTTGGCATTTCCGAGGAATTCCTCAAGCAGGGCAAGAGCCTGCGGCAGGTTCTCGTTCAGTCCGGTGAGGGTCACAGAGGTGGAATGGCCACTCACGCTCACGTAGTAGTTGCAAGCCAGTTTGTAGAAGGCTTTCTTCATCTCGCTCACACTCTTCTTGTCGGTGCCCACGTATTCCATGTAGTCGGGACCGTAGCTCAGGTTTACGTCGCTCTCTTCTCCGAAGTCGTACATGAAGGAAAGCGTGAAGAGACCGTCCTCGTTGTTCTGCTTGTAGAGCAGGGGCAGACCGCGTTTTGTGTTGGCCACTGTGAGGTCGCGCTCAAAGTCGAGGAAACGCGGGCTGATGGGCTTCACGTAGGTGTTCTTTATCTCATTGAGGAATTGGCTGCTCAGGTCGCGGTTGGTGGGGATGGCAGTAATCTCCGGCTTCTCAATCTTCACCTGCGTAGAGTCGGTGCCGGTACGCTTGTACACACATACGAAGTTGTCGTTCAGATAGCGGTTGGCAAAATCCACCACATCTTGCTTGCTGATTTTCGAGATATGCTCTATGTAGTGGGCCACGTCGTCCCAGTCTTGCTCGTTGATGAAGGCGTCTACCATGAGGCTTGCACGGAAGCGGTTGTTTTGCATCTGGCGGAAGAAGTTGAGCTTGTTGTTGTTCACCACGGCAGGAATAAGGTCGTCGTCAAATTCGCCGCGCTTCAGCTTCCCGATTTCTTCCAGGAGCAGGGCGCGCACCTCCTCCAAGGTCTGGTTGTCCTTGGGAAAGCCGTAGAGGATGAAGGGACTGTACTCGTTCATCTCATTGACCATGGCACCGGCTCTTCCCACCTTCATGGGTTGCTCCAGGTTCACCTCAAAGAGGCCGCAGCTGCCGTTGGCCAGTACCTCGCTGATGATGTTGAGGGTGTCGGTCTGTCCGCTGTT
This sequence comes from uncultured Prevotella sp., assembly GCA_905235975.1. GTDB lineage: Bacteria > Bacteroidota > Bacteroidia > Bacteroidales > Bacteroidaceae > Prevotella. The sequence goes on along the minus strand of CAJONT010000150.1, from coordinate 2,282 downwards.
GGCTCCTTTGAACCGCCAGCCCATGAACAGGTATTCGGCTTCCTTGCCCACCACGGTGGTGTCCTGAGGCGATGTGATGGCAGGCTGGGGACCGAACTCAGGTCTGCTCAGATTGTTGTTTCGCTTCCAGGTGCCGAAGTACTTGTCGATGATGCCTATCACTTCGTCGGGGTCGAAGTCGCCGGCCATGCAGATAGCCACGTTGTTGGGCACGTAGTAGCGGTTGAAGTAGTTCTTGATATTGGTGATGGAGGGGTTCTTCAAGTGCTCTTGGGTGCCGATGGTGGTCTGGGTGCCGTAGGGGTGGGTGGGGAAGAGCTTGGCATTGATGGCTTCCCACATCTTGCGGTTGTCTTGCGCCATGCCGATGTTCTTCTCCTCGTACACGGCCTCGAGCTCGGTGTGGAAACCGCGTATCACCATGTGCTGGAAACGGTCGGCTTGCACGCGTGCCCAGTTCTCAATCTCGTTCGAGGGGATGTTCTCCACATAGCAGGTCACGTCGTTGCTGGTGTAGGCATTGGTGCCCTCGCTGCCGATGGCCGACATCAGCTTGTCGTACTCATTGGGGATGAAATAGCGGGCGGCTATCTGCGACACGCTGTCTATCTCGTGATAGGCCTTCTTGCGCTCGGCAGGGTCGGTCAGGGTGCGGTATACCTCGTAGCGTGCCTCGATGTCGTCGAGGTAGGGTGCCTCGGCGGCGGCATCGGTCACACCAAACTGTTTGGAACCCTTGAACATGAGGTGCTCAAGATAGTGTGCCAGTCCGGTGGTCTCGGCGGGGTCGTTGCGGGAGCCGGTACGCACGGCTATGTTGGCTTGGAGGCGTGGCTCCTCCTTGTTGACCGACAGGTAGACAGTGAGACCGTTGTCGAGTGTGTAGATGCGGGTCTGCGTGGGGTCACCCTCAATGGTCTTGTATTTGTAGTCCTTGGCTTGACTGGTGACGCACAGGAGGCAGAGCCCCATGGCAAGCAATAGCTTTCTTTTCATGTCAGTTTCGTTTGATATTTAGTTTATTTCTTCTCTTCTTCAAATTCTATCTCCTTGTCGAGCTTGGAAAGGAAGTCTTTGAGCACATCGTCCTCCACATCGCCAAGGTCGTGTTCTTTTTCGGCATCGCGCCTGATTTCCGAAATCCATGCACGGCGGGCGGTGATGTAGTCTTGGTGTATGCGCTTGGCGTCTTCCTCGGTGATGAGTTCCAGACCGTAGTAGTCGCAAATCATCTTGTAGGTCCATGTCCAGCGATATTCGGCATAGTTGCGGTCTATCTCCTTGAAGCGGTCGAGCACCTCGTAGATGTCTACGATTGTGCCGTCCTTGATGTCGTTGATGAGACGTGTCTCTTCCGACTCAGGCAGGAGCAGACCGGCCAGGTCTATCCACTTGCCGGTGCCTATGCCGCTCTTGGGCAACTCCACGGCGTGGCGCTTCAGCACGGCACCCATGTAGATGCGCAGCGCCATGTCGTAGTCTTTGATGCCGCGGCGCAGATGGTGGGTCTTAATCACATACTCATGGTAGTTGTAGGTCGACACGTTGTCGCCTGAAGCGGCACGCAGACTCTCTAAGATCTTCTTGCCTTCTATGATTTCACCCACGGAGAAGGGGCTCAGCCAGTCGAAGTTCACAATGCTCTTCTGGCCGTTTTTGGGTCGCATGTCGCGCTTGGGCCATTTGCGTATGTCGCGGTAGAGGCCCACGGTGTTGATGTTGCGGCCGGGAACGAGGTACATGGTGTCGCCGTAGGCCACGAGATAGGAGAAGGGCAGGTTGCGTGTGTCGGGGTGGTACATCAGTTTGCCGAAGCATACGGAGAAGGTGCCTATGTTGGCAGGCATCAGTATATAGGCTCCACTGGCGGTCTTGGCACCGCGTTCCAGAATGCCGTAGTGCATGGGTCCCATCTTGTAGGCATGGTTGCTGAAGTTGGTGGCCGAACCGGCATTGTAGAAGGAGAACATGCCGCCGATGAGGAGCGAACTCTTGTGGTGGCTGGCTGAGAAGGGACCGCAGAAGGCGGCACAGGCCTCTCCGTTCGACATGTAGCTGTTGGCGAAGAAAATGCTGCTTTCGGCAGTGAAGCCGTTGGTCACCTGACAGGCCTCTCCCACGAAGCAGTTCTGCAGTTTCACGCTGTTCAGGATGGAGGAACCGTCGTAGATAATGGAGTTCTCGCAGATGACGCCGCTTCCGATGTACACGCTGGCCTCGGGAATGCTCTTGATGGAGCAATCGCTCAGGCGGCAGGCACCGATAATCTCGCAGTCGTCGTT
>CAJONT010000149.1 GCA_905235975.1 uncultured Prevotella sp. | reverse complement strand
TCTTCGTGAAACCTGGCACCGAACTGGAGTGGTTCAGCAAGTGGAAGCAGACGCGTATGGCATGGCACCAGGCACTGGGCTTCGGCGCTGAGAACTACCGTTTCCACGATCACGACAAGCTGGCTCACTATGCCAACGCTGCCACCGACATCGAGTTCCACATGCCTTTCGGCTTCAAGGAGGTGGAAGGCATCCACAGCCGCACCAATTTCGACCTCTCGCAGCATGAGAAATTCTCCGGCCGCGGCATCAAGTACTTCGACCCCATGAGCAACGAGAGCTACACCCCGTTCGTCATCGAGACCTCTATCGGTGTCGACCGTATGTTCCTCTCTATCATGTGCCACTCCTTCTGCGAGGAGAAACTGGAGAACGGCGAGACACGTACCGTGCTGCGTCTCCCCGCACCGCTCGCACCCACCAAACTGGCTGTGCTGCCTCTGGTGCGCAAGGACGGACTGCCCGAAAAGGCACGCGAGATTATCAACAACCTCCGCTTCCACTTCAACTGCTCCTACGACGAGAAAGATACCATCGGCAAGCGCTACCGCCGTCAGGACGCCGTGGGTACACCCTATTGCGTCACTGTCGACTACGACACGCTGCAAGACAACACCGTGACACTGCGCTTCCGCGACACCATGGAACAGGAGCGTGTGAGCATCGATCAGCTCCTCGGCATCATCGAAGACAAGGTGAGCATCGCCAGTCTGCTCAAGAAAATCCAGTAACAATCCCCATTCGCCAATGAACAGATACCTTCGTCCTCTTCACGCACTCACTGTGCTGTTTGCCCTGTTGGCCTTCGTCTCATGTTCGGAAACCGATGATGAGGTGGATGAATATGCCGACTGGCAAAGCAAGAACGAGCAGTTTGTCACCAATAAGTACAACATGGTGAGGCAGCAGATAGCAGCCGGCAATACCGACTGGAAAATATTCAAGTCGTATGCCAAGCCTGCCGACGACACAGGGGTGGCTTCCGACTATATCCTGGTAAAGGTGCTGAACGAAGGTACCGGAAGCGGCTGCCCGCTCTTCACCGACACCGTGCGTGTGCACTACCGCGGACAGCTCCTTGCCTCTCCCTCGTATGTCGATGACAGCGACCCGGAACTGGGTCTCGTCTTCGACAAGTCGTGGAGCACCGACACCTACAATCCCGGCATCTCCATGCCCAGCAAGTTCGGGGTGGCATCGGTGGTCGACGGTTTTGCCACTGCCGTACAGCACATGCACATCGGCGACCGCTGGCTTGTATATATGCCCTATCAGTTGGGATATGGCACGCAAGACTACAACAATATCCCTGCCTACAGCACCTTGGTGTTTGATATTACCCTTGCTGCCTACTACAAGCCGGGCATGGCTGTGCCCGACTGGAAGGCCGACGAGTCGATTATCTGGGACGTAGAATAACGCGCGCGCACGTACCTTATAATAATAAACCTTGCACCCACAAGCATGGACGGAAATCCATTCTTGTGGGTGCATTTTTTTTGCATAAAACAAGCTGTGTGCGCACACAAATTCTTGACGGAGGTCAAGAATAGGGCCGTTTTCGGCAGAAGATGGCCCATTTGTTTGGTGGGAAGGCTGAAAATGCCGTATCTTTGCATCGTCAAAAGGAAACAAGACGGATTGCCCGGAAGAGCCGAAGAAATAAAGGTAGAGGCTTAAGATAAGGGAAGAAAAGATTGTAGAAGGATAACAGATAGGTAAAATTTCCCCGCCGGCAACAAGAGTTAGTGAAGAGGCGGCCACACCGTGAGGTGCCCGCCGAATGTTAAACTTAATGTAATGAAAGGGTAAAAAGATGACAACAGGTATTTATGCAATTTTTGCATTGTTGATCGTTTCAGGACTTCTATTTGAGAATTCGATCGAAAAGAAATAAATTCGGTCATTTAGAAAGAAAACGGTTTTAATAAATAAGAGGATGGGCGGCTCCTGCATGATTGGGAGCCGCCCATTTTGGCTTTTGTCAGAAAATGTTCTATGGTCTGTTAGGGTACCACCACTTTCTTGCCGCCGTGCAGATAGATGCCTTTTCGGTTGGGCTTGTCTATGCGGATGCCGTTCAGCGTGTACCAGTCGTCAGCCGTTGCTTTTTCATTTATCTCGTCTATCCCCGAAATGTCCTCTTCTTCCAGTTCCATAAGAGAGAACGAATTGATGTTGTTCGATGAGATGAAAATAGTGGGAATTTGCAGGTAGGCTTTGTTGGGGCCGAAGGAGCCTGCGTTTTGCAGCTTGTAAAAATTCACAGTACCATCCTTTATACCCAGCACAAAATTGGTGTAATTCTCATCATTAGGTTGCAAGGTAATAGATTCTGTGACAGGGACGAGCAGATTGGCGAAATAATTGCCTACAGTATCAGAGTATTTCACATGATAGGTTCCTGGGTCTCCCTTTATGATTAAGCCGGTATTCGCTGCTACAATCTTTTCAGAGCCAAAATTGCCGCCTGCCTTGAGAATGCCCACTGTCGAATTGGTGTAATAGCTCGTCACCACGTATGGTACTATGGTAGCATCGTTGTCTTCGTCATCCGTTACCTGACCCTGACGGAAGTCAAGGGCCTTGTTGCTCGCATAAGTGGCATAGCCGCTCTCGCCAATGGTAATAGTGGCCTCATCTGGTTCAGGGGCTGTTGG
>CAJONT010000148.1 GCA_905235975.1 uncultured Prevotella sp. | reverse complement strand
GTAAAAAATTACTAATCACAATATATCTTGAAAAACTTTAAAATAAAAGCCAGAAAAACTGCGTTATATACGCAGCAGGGAGAAGCCATGTCGGGCTTCATGAAAACAAGCAATAATTCGGAATCATTTTTAATACAAAAGACATGAAACACAAAAGATTCATCCTTTCACTTGCAGCAGTGAGCGTGCTCACTGTTAGCGCCCGTCCAGTAATGTCGCCGCTCTTTACCGACAACATGGTGATACAGCAACAGACCGATGCCCCAATATGGGGACAGGCAAAGGCAGGCAAGACCGTCACTGTGACCGCCTCGTGGGACGGCAAGACCGTCTCGACCACTTCCGATGCCCAAGGAAAGTGGCGCACCACCCTTAAGACCCCCGCTGCCGGCGGTCCCTACACCATTACCATCAGCGATGGTCAGAAACTGGTTCTCAACAATGTCATGGTAGGCGAAGTGTGGCTCTGCTCCGGACAGTCGAACATGGAGATGCCCATTGACGGCTGGACACGCGTGTATAACTACGAAGAGGAGAAGGCCGAGGCCAACCAGTATCCCAACATCCGCCTGCTCCAAGTAAAACAGCGCGTTGCCACCCAGCCGAGCGACAACCTGGAAGTAGCCGAGGACGGATGGCAAGTCTGTTCCGCCCAGAGTGTGAAAGAATTCTCTGCCACGGGCTATTTCTTCGGCCGCGACCTCCACAAATACCGCAACGTGCCCATCGGACTCATCAACTCGTCGTGGGGCGGCACATACATCGAGCCATGGACAAGCTCCGATTACCTCAGCACCCACCCCGATATGAAAGAGGCCACCAATTTGGTGAACAGCATCCCCTCCGACGCTGCCGAGCGTGAAGCCTACTATGCCAAAAAGTTAGGAGAATGGCAAGAAAAGGAGACCGCCTACGACCCCGGCTACAAAGACGGCAAGGCGCTGTGGGCAGCTCCCGACTTCGACGACTCGTCGTGGAAGACCATCACCCTGCCGAAGGAATGGAGCGACATGGGTCTTGGCAACTACGACGGTGCAATGTGGTATCGTCATGAGATAGACATTCCTTCCGACATGGCAGGCAAAGACCTGCTGCTTTCACTCGGTCAGGTGGATGACATCGACTACACCTACTTCAACGGTGAAATGGTAGGAAAGATTTTCGAGTTCGGGCGTGACCGCAACTACATCATTCCCGCCCGTTTGGTCAAGAAGGGCCGCAATGTCATTGCCGTGCGTGTCGTCGACAATGTCGGCGGCGGCGGTATCTACAGCGACGCCTCCAAACTCGCCATTGGCACCTTCAAGAAGCCTGCCAAGGGAAAAAGCACACCCACGATGGTAAAGACAATCAGTCTGGCCAATGAATGGCGCTATAAGGTGACCACCCCATACAGCAAAATGCCCCCCATTCCCAACCAGCGTCCCAACGAGCCTAACCAGGTAACCGTGTTGTACAATGCCATGATTCACCCTATGGTGGGATTTGCCATCCGCGGTGCGATATGGTATCAAGGGTGCAACAACGAGCACAAAGGCTATCAATACCGCGAGCTCCTGCCGCTGCTCATCCGCGACTGGCGCAACAAGTGGGGTTATGACTTCCCGTTCTACATTGTACAGTTGGCCAACTTCAGACAGCTGCAGACCGAGCCCGGCGACGATGAATGGGCAGAGGTACGCGAAGCACAAGCCATGGCCTCACAACACGTAGAGAACTCCGGTATGGCCTGTCTGATAGACATCGGCGATGCCCGCGACATCCATCCGCGCAACAAGCAGGAAGTGGGCAGACGCCTTGCCCTTGTGGCCCGTGCCAAGACCTACGGCGAGCAGCAGTTGGAATACTCAGGCCCCGTGTACCGAGACTATCGCATTGAGGGTGAAAAGATACGCATCTACTTCGACCATGCCGAGGGACTGCATCCTTCTGAGGGCAGTGAGGTGAAAGGTTTCGCCATAGCCGGCAGCGACCACAAGTGGCATTGGGCCGAGGCACGCATCGACGGAAATTCCGTTGTCGTAACGAGTCCCGATGTGAAACATCCTGTCGCCGTGCGCTACGCCTGGCACGTGAATCCGATTTGCAACCTGCAAAACGGAGCCGGGCTACCCGCCGTACCTTTCCGTACCGACGACTGGCCCGGCCTGTCGATCAATAATCACCGTGCAAATTAAGGTGTGTTCTATTCGGTGCGTATGAGCAGTTCATCGCCCTTGGCGAGCGCTGCATGCGACACGAACCAACCTTTGAGCGGTTTTCCACCCACGAGAATCTGCTTAATCTTCTTTCCCGTACCTTCACGACGAATCGTGAAGGTATTTTTTGTGGTACCTAAGGTAAAGTCTACCTTGTCGAAGAGCGGCACCGTGACGATGTATTGCGGGTCGGCGGGAGAATAGGTGTAAATACCGATGGCATTGAGCACATACCATGACGACATCTCACCGGCATCGTCCATACCGGCATAGGCAAGTCCTTCGGCACCCATGCCATAATAATCGTTCAACAATTTGTTGAGCACTTCCTGACCTTTCTCTTGTTTGTCAATGAAATAGTAAGTGTAAGGGATGCTGTGACCAGGTTGGTTGCCGTGGCAGTAGCTGCCCAGGAAACCGGTCAGGTTCCATGCCTCATAGCCATGGTTGGGAACAGAGAAGAGCGAGTCGAGCTTCTGTTCCACCGCCTGTTTGGAGGGATAAAGCGCCACAGCGCCCTCTGGGTCGTGCGGAGCGAAGAAGAGCGAGCTCCAGGCATCAGCCTCACGGTACATATACGCATAGTAGGGATACCAGGGGTCGAAGTCTTTTATCCAGGAGCCATCGGCGATTTTTCCCCTCCAGAAACCTGTCGAAGGGTCGAACAGGTTCTTGTAGTTGCCTGTGCGCTCCATCAGCATCTTGTAGTTTTTCTTGTCTTTCAGTTCACGTGCCACCAGCGCCGTAGCATAGTCGTCGTAGGCATATTCCACGGTCTTGGTAACCGAAGCCTTATACTCATTCCATGTGGGCACATTGGTCGTATCTTTCTCTGCAATCCACCCTTGTGCGATATACTCCTCGAGCCAAGGACGTCCACCCCTACCGGGCACCGTGGCGTTCTTCAACATCAGTTGATAGGCCCTTTGTAGGTCGAAGTCGTGGATGCCACGCAGCCATGAACCTGCCACAAAAGTAGAAGCATGGTCGCCATGGAAGAAAGTAGGCATATAACCACCCCTCTTCTCACCCCTGTCGATGCACGATTTTATCACGTCGGTGGCCACATCGGGAGTCACCATACCCAAGAGAATCAGTTTGTTGCGGTAGGTATCCCAGAAAGAGGGATTGGTATAGTAACGGAAATCACCCTTCACTACATTTCCCCTCTCGTCCTTGTACTCACCGTTGACATCGCTGCGGAGAGCCGGCCACAGGAAGGCACGGTAGAAAGTGGAATACAGCATGGTCTGCTGTTTCTCGGTGCCGCCCTGCACCTTGATGTGCGACAGGTGGTTTTCCCAGATATCATCTGCCTCACGGCACACCTGCTCAAAACTCTTGTTGAGCATCTCAGCCTCAAGATTCTCCTTGGCGTTTTCTATGCTGACGAAGGAGAAGCCGATTTTCAGCTCTAACGGACGGGAACCTTTGTTGTCGAGGAAGTCGACCACGGCAATTTCATGTCTGTGGTCCTTCCGCATGTTCACCTCCGACACGTCGTGGTTGGCTACGGCGTAGAAGAAAATACGTCCTTCGCCGTCCTGAAAGCCTTCAAAGCTGTTCTTGCCCGCCTTTTTAATTGACCATTGCCTGGGGTTGTTGTTAGACCGCTTAATATCGACAATTACCTGCTTGGCATCTTCCGGACGGAAAGTGTAGCGGTGGAAGCCGCACCGCAACGTGGAAGTCAGCTCCACATTCACGTTATAACGCTCCAGAAAAACCTGATAATAACCTGGATGGGCCGACTCATTGTCATGGCTGAACCAGGAGCAGTAGTTGTCGGGGTAGAAACGCCCTGTGGCCGGCATGATGGGTACATGAAGGAGGTTCCAGTGCCCCTTGCAGGTATGCGCAAAGCCATAAATCTGATGGTCCTCATACTGATAGCCGCTACCCGTGTGATACATTGTGACGGGTGTGAGCTGTACCATTGCATTAGGCAGAGAAGAGCCGGGGAAGGCTTCTGCCCCCCATGCACGCTTTGTCTCTGTGCGCGTATATCCCAAGTCTTGGGGTGTCCAGAGGGTTGTCGTACCGATGAACGGGTTCACTTTTTTTGTCAAGTCACCCGCCAAGGCCAATTGGGCCGACATCAGGAAAAGGATGATTGCTGTGGAAAATCTGTTTAACATAATTGTTTAAGTAATAAAGGATATTATTCGTTATAAATCATTTCTTTTCGCAAATATATAAAAAATATGATACATTTATACCTGATTCGTGTCAAAAATATATAAAACTAATCGAAAACTACGATTTTGGCAAAAACTCAAACAAGAAACCGAACCCATCCTATGTCTGATTACGCATCGAAATCACACACAAATGGCATACAGTAGGACGCAAAATCGGACAAAAAAAGTTAATTTTGCACCAAATAAACAATATACCATGAAAAAAGCCCTCTTTTTCACACTCTGTTTTGCGTTGTACGCCGCCGGCAGCATGGCCGCAGATGAACCGGGCAACCCAAGAAAACTCATTTCCCTCAACGGGGAGTGGAATGCCG
>CAJONT010000147.1 GCA_905235975.1 uncultured Prevotella sp. | reverse complement strand
TTTCCGCCCTATTCCGGCAGCAGCACAACCCCTTCCTGCTTCTTTCCGTCCATCATGATGCGGAGCGGTTTTTCGAACCGCACGTGCCGCACAAACTCGGTCTCCTCGACCGCCGGCATGGCGTCGAGCACATCCAACCGGCACACACCGTCGGCATGCACATCGTTGATGGTGAAGTATCCCACGCCGAAGCTGGTGAGATTTTGGAAGAAATGGGTTCCTTGGCTGGGGTCTACCCTGTAGTTCTTTAGTGTGGTTTCCACAATGACTTTCGATGCGCTGATATGCGGCCATTTGACCGGCACGCCGAGCCAATAGTCGCTCGACCCCCATCTGCCCGGTCCGACAAGCACATAGTTGCGGTGTGCATCGAGGAATTTCCGGTTTATGTGTTCTATCTCGACGGCAATGGCAGGATTGTTGGCAGCTGTAAAGTTATCAGATGTCTTGACATAGACCACATCGGTCACATCCTCGCTGATGCCGTGTCCGAGCGACTTGTGTGAGCGCAGCAGGCAGTTTTCGTCGGGAATGGCCCTGAGGTCGGTCTCAAGCATCTGTTTGGAGTCGACGATGGGTCGTATCTGCAGGAGATAGAAGTCGCAGGTGCGATCTTTGTTGATGTTGCAGGCAAATTCTATCTCCACAGGGCGGCGCATGCCCTCGGCGCCATACTTCATGGCCATCTGGAGAATCTCGGGTATGGGCAGGACATCTTGCTGGAGCACACCGGCAAAGGTGATGACTTTCCGTCCGCCCTCGTAGATACCGTCGCGGATAATTTGGTCGTATGGGTCGTAGGTGGAGGCGATATACTGCAGCGAACCGTCCTTGTCGGCCTCCTTGACACGCAGTTTGAGGATATTGAAGCCGTCGTCGACCTTGAAGTCGCTGCCCACATGCTGCATATCGAGGGCATAGAAGCGTGTCTGTGTGTCGCGCAGCGCCATCTCGAGCTCACTGGTCTGCAACACCTGATGCGGGTGGTAGGGACTCACCCTTAGCGTCTGTCCCCCGTCGACGATATACTTGCCAAGTCCTAAAGCCAGGTTGGCGATACCGTCTTCTGCCTTTTCGTCGCCTACGGGATAGTAGTTGAGCGAGCGCAGCACACCGCTGAAGCTTGGATAGTAGTGTGTGCCGTATGGCCGTCCTACCACCTCCTGGAGGATGACAGCCATCTTCTCCTGGTCGATGACATTGCTCGTGGCGGCCATGTAGGCCTTGGAGTCGTGGTAGAAGACCGAAGCATAAACGCCTTTGATGGCACAGGCAAGCATACTGAGCATCTCATACTTGTCGTCGAGATAGGGTATCATATAGGTGGAATAGATGCCGGCAAAGGGCTGGTAATGGGCATCTTCGAGCAACGAGGAGGAGCGGATGGCGATGGGGCTCTTGATGGCTTCGAAGAAGGTGAAGAAGTCGGCTATGAGCGAGTCGGGCAGCTGCGCCTTGAGAAAGCGTTCGAGAATCACCTCGTCGGGTGCATCGCTGAGCGCCACCTGATACAGGTTGTTGGCATCCATGAAACGGTCGAAGATGTCGGTGCAGAGCACCACCGTCTTCGGTATGGACACCGTAGCATTGGAGAACTCGCCAAACTGCGGGTGCCGTTTCACGATATTGTCGAGGAAAGCGAGTCCCCTACCCTTTCCGCCGAGCGAGCCGTCGCCGATACGGGCAAAGTGGGCATACTTGTCGAATTTTCCCCTATCGAAGACAGCCACCACACCGATGTTCTTCATGCGCCGATACTTCACGATGGCATCAAAGATAATCTGCCTGTGTGCATCGACATCCTTCAGCTTGTGCCAGGTGACATGTTTCAGGAACTGCGACACGGGGAAGATGGCCCTTGCGCAGAGCCAACGGCTCACATGGTTGCGCGACACATGATAGAGCATGGAGTCGTAAGGGATGTTGAAGATGTTGTCTTGCAGTTCCTTGAGGCTGCGCACACGCATCACCTCCTGCTTGGTGGCAGGGTCGCGGAAGATGAAATCGCCGAACCCCATGTGCTCAGCGAGCAGGTTGCGCAGGTCGATTATCATCTTCTTCGAATTCTTGTCGACGTAGTGGAAGCCTTCCTGGCGGGCACGCTCACGATTGGCATCTTCGTTGCTCTGCATGATGAGCGGCACATACTCATCGCGCCGGCGTATCTCGCGCAGGAGGCGGAATCCGGCCTCCGGGTCTTTGACGCCTTCTCGCGGGAAACGCACGTCGCTGATGACGCCGATGGTATTGTCGGCATACTTCTCATAGAGGCTGATGGCCTCTTCGTAGTTGCGCGCCAACACCACCTTTGGTCTTCCGCGCTTGCGCTGGGCAGCGGTATGCGGATTGAGCGCCTCGGTGGAGAAGCGCTTGCTCTGCACAAGGATATAGCTGTAGAGGTTGGGGAGCACAGAGGAGTAGAACCGTATGCTGTCTTCGACGAGCAGTATCATCTGCACGCCGGCCTCCTGTATGTCGTGGTCGATGTTCATCTTATCCTCGAGCAACTTGATGATGGAGAGGATGAGATTGGTGTCGCCAAGCCAGCAGAACACATAGTCGAAAATGGACATGTCCTCATCCTGGATACGACGGGTGATGCCATGCGAGAAAGGAGTGAGCACCACGCAAGGAAGATTGGGGAAGGCCGCCTTTATCTCCCGCGCCACAGTGAAGGCATCGTTGTCGGCATTACCGGGCATACATATCACCAGGTCGATGTCGGTGGTGCTAAGCACGCGGTTGGCCTCCTCGAAAGTGCACACCTGCGTGAAAGTGGGCGGATAGCGCAGTCCGAGCTCCATATACTCATCGAAGAGTTTCTCGTCTACCCTTCCGTCGTCTTCGAGCATGAAGGCGTCGTAGGGATTGGCCACGATTAAAACATTGAAGATGCGGTGCGTCATGAGGTTGACGAACGATACGTCCTTAAGATAGAACTGGGACCATTCCTGCGGTATATTTTCCATAATCGGATGAGGGTATTATTGTTTCAACTGCAAAAATAGGCAAAAAAAAACATATTAGAGCAAAAAGTAAGTTCAGTGATGCAAATTCACGCATGATTATTTGGAAGTAACACAAAAATTACCTACATTTGCCTTATCAACTATATCAAAATGTTATCTTTAATCTAATAAAATTACTATGGAAGTTGAGAAAATCATGCAGAACCTGGAAAAGAAACACCCAGGTGAATTGGAGTACTTGCAAGCTGTGAGAGAGGTCCTGCTCTCAGTGGAAGAAGTATACAACCAGCATCCCGAATTTGAAAAAGCAAAAATCATCGAGCGCATCGTAGAACCGGAGCGCATCCTTACTTTCCGTGTACCCTGGGTAGACGACAAAGGCGAGGTGCAGGTGAACCTTGGATACCGTGTGCAGTTCAACAGTGCCATCGGCCCGTATAAAGGCGGTTTGAGATTCCACCCGTCTGTGAACCTCTCCATCCTGAAGTTCCTCGGCTTTGAGCAGACCTTCAAGAATGCCCTCACCACACTTCCCATGGGTGGCGGCAAGGGTGGTTCCGACTTTGCTCCCCGCGGCAAGAGCGATGCAGAGATTATGCGTTTCTGCCAGGCCTTCATGCTGGAGCTTCACAAGGTGATAGGTCCTGACATGGACGTACCCGCCGGCGACATCGGTGTGGGCGGCCGTGAGATAGGCTACCTCTTCGGCATGTACAAGAAGCTCACACACGAGTTCCAAGGCGTGCTCACCGGAAAGGGCATGGAATGGGGCGGTTCGATACTGCGCCCGGAGGCCACCGGTTTCGGCGCCCTCTACTTTGTGAACCAAATGCTGAAGACCCACGGCATCGACATCAAGGGCAAGACGGTGGCGATAAGCGGTTTCGGCAATGTGGCCTGGGGTGCTGCCAAGAAGGCTACCGAGCTTGGTGCCAAGGTGGTGACCATTTCGGGTCCCGACGGCTATATCTACGATCCTGCCGGTTTAGACGACGAGAAGATCGAATATCTGCTTGAGCTGCGTGCCAGCGGCAACGACGTGTGCGCTCCCTATGCCGAGGACTTCCCCGGCTCCACCTTCTACGAGGGCCGCAAGCCTTGGGAGGTGAAGGTAGACATCGCCCTGCCCTGCGCCACCCAGAACGAGCTGGACGGAAAAGATGCCGAGACGCTGCTTGCCAACAAGACGCTGTGTGTGGCAGAAGTGTCGAACATGGGCTGCACCGCCGAGGCTGTTGACAAGTTTGTGGCAGCAGGCCAGCTGTTCGCTCCCGGCAAGGCTGTGAATGCTGGCGGCGTGGCCACTTCCGGCTTGGAGATGACGCAGAACTCGATGCGTCTGGGCTGGAGCGGTGCCGAGGTGGACGAGAAACTCCACTACATCATGAGCAACATACATGAGCAGTGTGTGAAATACGGCACAGAGCCCAACGGTTACATCAACTATGTGAAGGGTGCCAACATTGCAGGCTTCATGAAGGTAGCACAGGCCATGATGGCCCAAGGCATCGTATAACGCCATGCAACTGTTCCGAACACTGCTCCTAAGCGCCGCCCTGTGCATCATGCTGCCAGCGGCTGCCCAGCAATACAGGGGAAGAGCCTCGTTCTACTCCAACGCCTTCCAGGGGAACAGGATGAGCGACGGCACCCCTTATGACAAGGACAAACTGACATGTGCACACCGCTCACTGCCCTTGGGCACCATGCTAAAGGTGACCAATCCCAAGAACGGCAAGAGTGTGGTAGTGAAAGTGACCGACAGAGGCCCTCACCAACGTCGCCTGCTGATAGACCTGTCGCGCAAGGCAGCCGAAGAGCTTGACATGGTACGCCAAGGCGTGGCGGAAGTAGTAGTGGAAGTGATGCCGAAAACAACCGGTAAAGAATAAAAGCCAACGTTATAACAAAAAATCTGGCAGCAGAAAAGTTCTGCTGCCAGATTTTTTTGTTCCTCCTTCTGACGAAGAGAAGCGTGGGAGGGTTACTTCTGTGTGGCAAGGGAGAATTCGTTGGCATCGGCCACCACCTGTCCGTTGTGCTGCACATAGACATGGAAAGAAGCTGTGCCGTTCTTCAGTTTGCCGGTGTTCACCATGGCCGTGTACCTGACAGAGCGTCCTGGCTCGAGATTCTCCACATAGGCACTGGGGGAGACCCAAATGCGCTTGTTGCCTGTCACTTCCTCTACCACAGGCTGCAAATTGTAGAGCGTGTGGCGTGTCACATTGCGCACCTCGAAGACAATCTTAGACACCTGGTTGGAATGCAGAATGGCATCGTTGTCGGTGTTCACATACCGCATATTGCTGATACGCACAGAGGAAGATGACCCTTCATCGAGTGACGACATATCGGAGTCGAAATCATAGAGGCGGTCGTCGTAGGCCCCATCGGTGAAATTGTTTTGTCCATCGTTGTAGGCAGAATTGTCCTGACGCTGCATGATGCGTCCCTCCACACGTTCCCTGGCACGCTCATAGCCTTGCTGGCGGGCATTGTCGGCCTGTGCACCGATGGCTCCACCCACGATGGCTCCACCGGCCATACCGATAATGGTGCCCACTTCATGTCCACGCCATCCGCCCGTTATGCCGCCTATCGAGGAACCGAGCACAGAACCTATGGAACTGCCGGTATAAGCGCCCATTCCGGCATAAGAACCGCAACCGCTGAGGAGCAGGAGGGCGCAGAAAGAGAAAATCATCCAATTCTTCATGACTGTATAAATTTATTGTTTCGCAAATATAAGAAAAGAAATTGATAAATCAGAGGTGCAAGACATGATTATTTCAATTCGTTCGCTAATCGGGTGTAAAATTAACGAAACAGAACAATTGCGACAATGGAAAATCCCGAAAAGAAAGTAGGGGAAACCCTAAAAACACGTTGGAGACAGTCAGACTGAACAGGGTTGCATCTGCAGCAGGAAGGTGACATTATAACCTCCCACATGAGCATCGCTGAGTATGAGGTCGCCACCCTGCATCACCATCATCTGGCGCGAAAGGGCCAGACCAATACCGCTGCCATGCTTCTTGGTGGTGAAGAAGGGAACGAAGATTTCCTTGCGCATTTCAGCCGGTATAGGTGCGCCCTCGTTGCTGACTGCCAACACACCATCTTCTCTCCACCGCATATCCATCTGTGTCGCTCCTGCTTCCTGCGCATTCTTCACAAGGTTGGTCAGCACCTGACGCAGCAGGTTTGCATCGGCATGCACCATCTGGTCTGCATCTATGTCAATATTCCATTTCAAAGAGGTATATAACGACTGAACGCTGGTCACAACCTCACGCAGGCGGATGTCTGTAGGCTCTGCCTTCTGCAGTTGCATAAACTTGCGATAGCTCTCTACGAACGAGGTCAGTCCAGTGCTGGTCTCCCATATCGCGCGAATGCCATCCTCCATTGGTGTTCCCTTCACATCCGGACGGTTAAGGAACGACTGGGTGATGCTCGAAATGGGAGCGGTGGCGTTCATGATTTCGTGCGTCAGCACGCGTGTCAGCCGTTGCCACGATTCCACTTCGTTCTGCGCCATCAGACCACGGATTTCCTGCCCCATGTCGTTGAGCAGTTGCTGCATGGCTCGTTCGCCCGAGGGCAATCCTTTAATGGGCAGACGAAACGAGTAGTCATGATTGTGCAGGGCTTCACGCATCAGCCAGGCTCGCTCCTTCAGCCTGCGCTGATGGCGGATGTACCAGACCGCAAGACCCAGTGCGACTACACCTATTATAATAATCACATACGTCATCCCAGTCGTTTCATTTTATTGTAGAGCGTCTGCCGCGTGATACCCAGTTGTTCGGCAGCCAGTTTCATGTTGCCGTGACAACGGTCAATGGCTCTGCGGATATGGTCGGCTTCCACTTCGTCAAGGGTAGCCACTTCTGATTGGGCATCGAGGATGTCCTTCAATTTGCGCACCAGCTCGTCATTGTCCCACGGCTTGGTGATAAAGTCGGCTGCTCCGCTCTTCAACCCTCGAACGGCCAAACTGATGTCACCATAAGCAGTAATCAGCACTACCGGCAACTCGGGATGACGCTTCCGTATGCTACGCAACCAGATAAGTCCATCCTGACCGCTGTTTACACCGATACTGAAATTCATGTCGAGCAGTATGATGTCCACCTCTTCCTGCTGAAGGAGCATGAGCACCGTGTCGGGCCTATCGAGGGTGAGGATGCGCTCAAACGTGTCGGCAAGACAATATTTCAGCGCAGTGAGCACTGCCCGATTGTCGTCTATAATGAGTATTGTTCCATAGCTGTCTTTCATCTTCTTTCTCCTTACATGTCGATTACAAAGGTACGTAAAATCGAGAGCAGAACAAAATGAACTCGTTCATTTTTTATGCCGAG
>CAJONT010000146.1 GCA_905235975.1 uncultured Prevotella sp. | reverse complement strand
TGCAAAATTACGAAATTATGCCAATATACTCACAATTTTTATAAAGTTTAATTATTTTAAATGTTTAAGTTTCATTTCGGCTTGTCGTAAGTGTCGATTTTTTTGTCTAATTTTGCCGACAATAAGAAAAATTGCCTTTTATGAGTACAATACAACTGAATCATCTCAGTATAGGATATAAAGTGAAAAAGAAGTGGCGCGTGGTGGTGGATGACATCAATGCCACGCTTGAGGGGGGAGAACTGACATGCCTCATAGGACCGAACGGCGTGGGAAAGTCGACCCTCCTGCGCACACTATCTGCTTTCCAACCAAAGGTGGGCGGCGAGATATTGCTCGACGGCAAGGACCTCACTACCTATACAGAGAAAGAACTGGCGCGACTCATAGGGGTGGTGCTCACCGAAAAGCCCGACATACAGAATATGTCGGTGCGTGAGGTGGTGGGACTGGGACGGAGCCCCTATACCGGATTCTGGGGCACACTCACCGATGCCGACTGGCAGGTGGTGGACGAGGCGGTGCAGCAGGTGGGTATCGCTCCCCTGGCAGGCCGCATGATACAGACCCTCTCCGATGGCGAACGACAGAAGGTGATGATTGCCAAGGCGCTCGCACAGCAGACGCCCGTAATCTTCCTCGACGAGCCTACGGCATTCCTCGACTATCCTTCAAAGGTGGATATGATGCGCTTGCTGCGACGGCTGAGCCATGCGCACGGCAAGACGGTGTTCCTCTCTACACACGACCTTGAACTGGCATTGCAGATTGCCGATATGGTGTGGTTGCTCGCTGCCGACAACCACCTGCATGTGGGTTCGCCGCATCAACTGGCGGAAAACGGCGTGCTGGGACGTTTCGTGGCTCAGAAGGGCATCGTGTTCGATGTAGAACGCCTCTCTGTGGTGGTCTCAGACGACCTCACTTCCTAAATACCGATTCTTTCTTCAGCATCACGACGCGGCCCATTTTTTCCAACTGCTTCATGTCCATCTTTTTCACGTTGCCTATAAGCATCAGGCAGCGGTGGTTGCTGTTGCCTGCCACTTCGCTGCGGTAATATTGAAGCATGTCGTCAAGGCTGATGGAGGCTGCCAACGACATGTGCTGGGGAGCGGGGTCGCTGTCGTAGCCGGTAAGACGTGAATTGTAGATGTACTGTCCCATCTCACGGAAGGAGGGGTAGTCGTTGCGGTATTGGCTGATATAGCCCTCGCGCGCCACCTCGTAGTTGATCTTGCGCACAGGGAGGTCGCGGAGCAGACTGTCGAGCAGGGCGGTGGCTTGCATCGACTTGTCGGCCTGGGTAGACGTGAGGGTGCAGAGGGCCATGCGACGGTCGGGATACAAATTGTGGGGGGCGTAAAAGTCCACGCTCTGCGTATTGTAGGCCATGGAGCGGAACTCGCGTATCTCCTGGAAGAGTATCGACGACATGCCGCCACCGATATATTCGTTCAGCACGTCGAAACACACTTTCCCTCGAAGTGTGGACTGGGGACGTACCGTCTCGTAGGTGCATAGGTATGTCTGACGGGCATTGGGGAGATTGTAAACGTAGACGGTGGGCTCGTCGACGGCCTGACAGTCGGGTATGACGGGAGCGGAATGTTTAGTGGCACGGTCTATAGGCAGGGCTGTGCGCACGGCGGTTCCTACTTCGTCGGCTGACAGGGTGCCGGAGTAGAACAGGGTGCACTCGGTGGTGAGCAGGTCGGAGAGTTTGGCGAGCATCTGTTCGCCATTGAGTGCCTTGGCTTGTTGCTTGGTCACCCGTTGCAGATAGGACGACGACGTGCCGTACATCACCTTCTCGAGCACTGCACGCATCACATCGCTGTTGTCTTCCTCAAAACTCTTCTCAGTGAGCTTGGCCTCATCCACCACGTCGTCAAGTGCCTTGGCATTGTGCTTGGCATGTGTGAGCAGGTGACCTAACAGGTGCAGCGCGGCGGTGAAGGAGGTGTCGGGACCATTGAGGGTGAAACGGAAACTGTTTTTTGAACACTGTATCTCGCTCGTCACGCCCAGCACATAGAGGGAGCGTTGCCACTGCTGACGGGTGAGCGAGTCGGTGTCTATCTTTCCTAAATAGATTTCGAGGGCTTCGAGAACAGGGTCGTGGCGCTGACCGCGGGCATAGCGCAGCTCAAACTCGAACAAATCGTTCACGGGGTTGTTCACGGTGTAGAGGGTGGCATGGCTGCCAAGGGGGGTGACGGTGGCGTCGGAGGAGAAATCCACGGCGCGGGGCGCTTGCGGGGCCGTGGCGACGGAGGCCAGCTCCTGGGCGAACGACGACTGCTCGTCCACATGCTGGGGCTTTACAGGCTTGTAGCCGGGCTGCTTCAGCTGGTCTTTCTTCGGCGTGCCGTATTTCTTGCGCAGCAGGTAGTGGTTGGCGCTCAGATAGCGAGTCAGGGCGCGCATCACTTGGTCGCGGGTCACGTGGCGGTAGTCTTCTACCAGACGCAGGTATTCTTGCCATGTATGGCCGGAAGCCATTACGGCAATCATCTGCTCGGCACGGTTGTCGGGGGTTTCTATACTCATCTCCGCCTTGCGGATGGCATCGAGCTTGGCGGCTTGGAACATCTCGTCGCTGAAGTCGCCGCGTTGGATGCGAGCCACCTGCTCTTCTACATTGGCAATGGCTTTCTTGGAGGAACTGAGCAATTTGGGCACCACAAGGTAGCCGGTGACACCGGCATCGTTCATCGCAATGCGCATGGCAACGGCTGCAAGCAGCTTGCTCTCATTGCACAGCGAGTCGAGAAGACCGCTGCTGCCGTTGGAGAGCAACCGAAGGCCGATGTCGAGGGCTTGGGCATCTGATTCATAGTCGGTGGGGGCCTTGTACAGATTGGCTTGTACCGACAAAATGGGGATGGGGGCTTTTACCGAAACTTCTGGATTGCCGTGGATGTCGGGCAGGGGAGAGGAGGTGCGGGCGGGTGGGGTGCCGCGGTCGATGCGGCCAAACGTGCGCTCCAACAGTGGTAGTGTGGCGGCGGGGTCGATGTCGCCGGCAAGCACGATGCCCATGTTGCAACCCACATAGTAGCGTTTGAAGAAGGCTTCCATCTCCGACATGCGGGGATTCTTCAGGTTCTCTGTGGTGCCTATGATGGGGTAGCCGTAGGGCCGGTCTTGAAAAATCGCTTTCATCACTTGCTCCAGCGCACTCGACATGATATTGTCTTCGCCGCGGTTCTTCTCTTCGTACACTGTTTCCAGCTCGCCTTGAAAGAGACGGAACACGGGGTGGAGGAGACGCTCGCTGTACAGCAGGCTCCACTGCTCTATGTATTGGGCGGGGAAGGTGTTGTAGTAGAATGTCATGTCGTAGCTCGTGGCGGCATTGAGTTCACTGCCGCCGTAGCGGGTGATGAGACGGTTGAACTCATTGGGAATGGCATAGCGGGCGGCGGCCACACTGATACGGTTGATGTCTTGTTGCAACTTGCTTCGGCCAGACTCGTCGCTCGTCTGAGACAACTGGTCGTAGAGGGCGGCGATGGAGTCGAGATACACTTTCTCCGACGGGTAGTCGACGGTGCCTATGCGGTCGGTACCCTTGAACATGATGTGCTCGAAGTAGTGGGCGATGCCGGTGCCGGGGCAGTCCTTTGATCCTGCCTTCACTACGACGGCCCCATAGACCACTGGCTGGGAATGGTCTTCGTTGAGCCATACGGTCATCCCGTTGCTCAATTGGTGTTCGCTCACTGTAAGGGAGGCTGCTGGCTGGGCGGCAATGTGCGTGGCTGCCACGCTGAGAATGAGGAGGATAAGACAGCGCAAGATAGGTGTGGTTGTGCTTGTATGCATAATCTTGAAGAATCAATCGGTTTAGATTTACAAATTTAAGCATAATAGGGTGACTTTGCAAATTTCTGCCCATTTTTTATTGCACATCTGTAAAAAAAACTCCCGACACCGCCATGCGGAGTCGGGAGTAGGAGAGGGTATGCGGAACCGCACAAGCGGTAGGGCAATCTTAGAATACGTTGAGGCCGAGGAACACCATGAGGCCGTTCATCAGAATCCAGAAGATGGCGAAAGGCATGGTCTTACGCATGATGTCACCATCCTGACCTTCCATGTCGCAGGCGGCGGTAGCAATAGCGATACTCTGCGGGGAGAGAAGCTTACCACCTTCTGAACCAGCGCAGTTGGCAGCGGCCAACCAGTTGGTCTCATTGCCGGGTACACCGAAGAATGTGCTCTGGTTCACCAAACCAAGCTTGCCGGCAGCGGTAGCCTGCAGCTTGCCGAAGAGGATGTTGGCATTCGTAGCACTGCCGGTGACGAAAGTACCGATAGAACCGATAAGGGGTGCGAAGAACGGGAAGTAACGGCCGGTGAGCTCCACAAGTCCGTTGGCAATGTCGTTGGTCATACCTGTGTTGTTCATCAGCATAGCCATGGCTACCAAGCAGCAGATGGTGATGGCGGTCTTCTGCAAGTTGACGGTGGTCTTGGCAAGCAACTTCATCAGGCTGCCGAAGCTCATGCCTTGAATCATACCACCTATCACGGCACCGAGGAAAATCATCAAACCGGCGTTGGAGAGCCAGCCGAAACGGAAGGCATTGCCTGTCACGGGCAAATCAAACTGGGTCACTAACGAACTGTTGAGAAGCGTATTGATGGCAGGCACAATCTTGCTGGAGATGAGGATGAAGAAGATAATGAGGCCGTATACGCTCCAAGCCTTCAGTGTCTTGGCAAGACCGAACTGCTTCTTCTCTACTTTCACACCGTCGGTGGATTCCTCACGGATGAACAGCTTGTTGTATATCAGCATGGCAATGATGGCAGCCACACTACCTAAGATGGCGGGGGTCTCCGGGCCGATGAAGTGGGCGCAGCAGAACTGCACGATGATGGAGAACGTACCCACGAACAAGGCAAGCGTGAAGTTGCGGAACACCTTCTTGCGGTCGGTCATCATAAGGATGAGGAACGGAGTGATGAAGAACATTAGGGCCAGCTGGATGATGATGAATGTGGCTACCTCGCAAAGCGTAGCACTGTCGGCAATGCCTTCGGCTGCTACCTGGTTGGCAAGGGTGGTGGCGGGAAGTCCCACAGCACCAAAGCCTACAGCCACCGTGTTGGCGATAAGACAGATCACAGCGGAGAACATCGGCTTGAAGCCAAGACCGATGAGGATGGCAGCGGGGATGGCCACAGCCGTTCCGAAGCCGGCCATACCTTCGAGCACGCCGCCGAGACCCCATGTGAGGAGGAGCACGAGCAGACCCTTGTCGGAGGTCATCTGGATAAACTGTGTCTTAATGGTTTCAATCTCCTTCGTCTCGCAAAGAATGTTGTAGCTGAAGATGGCGCAGATGATGATAAGGATAATCGGGAAGCACGCCTTCAGCAAACCTTCTACCACCGACCATATCGTAATGCCGACAATGGATGCGTCGGCAAACTTTTCTGGGATGATGTGCATGGCAGGGGCTGCAAAAAGAGCAAGGAGAATGGTTACTACAAGTGTCACAATGGCACT
>CAJONT010000145.1 GCA_905235975.1 uncultured Prevotella sp. | reverse complement strand
GCATCGAAGTTGACCGGTATTCTGTGCTGCTTTGTGTTCACATAGGTGCGTCCCGGGCAGAGGGATAATGACAATGTGGCTTCTGTGGTGCGCAGTTTATTGACCGGCGAGCCATCGACCACATGGTCGAAGCGGAGCGAACCAGCCGGTTCGTTACTTTCCGTCTTCATGCTAACCGTGGTGCGGAAGCCCCAATCCGTTTCCCAGTCGAACTTGAGCACTTGTCGGTTATAGAAATACATCTGTTCGTCGCTGCACCACTTGAGCGCGGTGAAGACATTGTCCTTATCGGTAAAGAGGAACTTGTCGGACGAGGACATGATGTCGTATGACGACTCGAACGAGAGCGTCTGTGACGGGAACTCCGAGGGTTGGTATTGCTTTTTATTGAAAGAATAGGTAGCGGTAGCTTTATAATAATGATTCTTGGTGTCTCTTCCGTAGGCATAATATCCTTTCAGAAACCAATTCGGGTCGAGTGCCGCTGTGGTCTGTGCGCTCAAGCGGTATCTCACGCCGTCGATGGGGTTGGTGGAAATAAGCGTATTGATAGGGCCGATATCCACTTTGCTCTTCTTGTCGCCACTGCCTGTCTCCACGAAGTTTTCTATGAGCACTTTCAAGCCGAACATAATGTATTTGAAGCCTTTGGTCTCTTGCAGTCGCTGCATGAAATTGTTCATCGACGATTCGCTGTTTGACAATTCCACTGTCCTGTATTTTTCCCAGAAGGCATCGTCTTTCATTTTCGCATCCGCCTCATATTTCGTTTCTGCTTTACCCTTGAACAACTTGTTGGGTATTTCTTCGAAATCATAGTCGGAGAGCCGCGTTGTACGCAGTATGACTGCATTGCTGATAAGTTTAGAAATGTGCAGTTCCACCACCATGTCGTCGTTGGTGAGCACCCATTCGCCGTTGGGCAGTTCGGTATAAGACTGTTCCACTCTCAAGCTTTCGACGAAGTTGACGTCACTGCGTTGGGGCACGGTAAGCGTACATTTGGTGACGTGCAGGTTTGAATCGGCCTTGACAAAGATTTCCCCTCTGAATCCGAAATCCTGGATGTTATTGGGTGTAAACTGCAGGTGATAACAGAGATGTTGTCCGACATAGACCGTATCTTCTATATAGAATCGGTAGAAACCGATGGCATCTTTTCCTATGGGGCTGGTAAAGGGATATTGCAGAAGTCTCACCTGGTCGTCGTAGATATCGACATCGGTGAACACATCTTTCAGCAAAGTATTAAGGATATTTCCAGTTTCAAGAAATTGGTTTACGCCTGTTGAAGACTGCCCCTTCACAATATCCTTTGCTGAACGCGGAGACTTTCTGTAAACATGCTGGATGGCCGTCTCGTCGACCGAAATGGGGAGTATGAGCTTAAAGTTATAAGGGCAGAACTCCACTTGGTCTACCATCCACTGTTTGTTTTTGGCCCTGGCTTCTTCCAGGTCATCGGGTGTCACATCGTTGATGGCGAGTGTGATTTTCTGATATTTATTGTACTGATAAAAATCGTGGTTTTCGAGGTCTGTACGTTTTTTAGCCGCGATCACCCTTTTCATCAGTTCGACGGCAGGATTGTCTTTTCTGCTATACTTGGTTTTGCGTTTCGACTTCACCACCACCTCGTCGAGGTTACGATGGTCAGGTTTGAGGTGTACGGTGAGAAAGGCAGGTGTCGAATTGTTGATGGATACATTTTTCGATTTGTATCCCACTGCCTTTACTGTTAGCGTCCATCCATTGTGGCGTTCGATGGAGAACTGTCCCTTTTCATCGGCAGCCACAGAGACTTTCTGTCCCTTATAGATGACACTGGCGGAAGGAATGGTGTCGCCCGACTCGATGTCGATCACGATACCTTTAATCTGCGCATTGGCTTTAGAGGCCAATGCGCAGAAGAAAATGATAATGAATAGAAATAAATTAGTCGATTTCTTCATCAGGTTCATAGCCACCCATTTCGCGGATGGCATTCTTCAGTAATGTGTATTGCTGGTAGAGGTTGTTGATGGGTTCCTCACCATTAACATAGTCGTGCATAGGACTCTTCAGGTAGAAGCTGAGGAATCGCTGTATGCCGAAACGTCCTGCCCTTGCGGCCAAGTCGGAGAGCAGGCAGAGGTCGAGCAGCAGAGGTGCTGCCAGGATAGAATCACGGCAGAGGAAGTTGATTTTGATCTGCATGGGATAGCCCATCCATCCGAAGATGTCGATGTTGTCCCATCCTTCCTTGTTGTCGTTGCGCGGAGGATAGTAATTGATTCTCACCTTGTGGTAGTAGTCGGTGTAGAGGTCGGGCTGCTCGTTGGGTTTGAGGATAGTCTCCAGTGTAGAGAGTTTGCTCACCTCCTTGGTACGGAAGTTCTCCGGCTCGTCGAGTACGAGTCCGTCCCTGTTGCCCAGGATGTTTGTCGAGAACCATCCGCTGAGTCCGAGGCATCTTGTGCCGATGATTGGTGCGAATCCGCTCTTCACGAGCGTCTGTCCAGTCTTGAAGTCTTTACCTGCGATAGGCATTTTTGTCTTCTCGGCCAATTCCCACATGGCAGGAATATCGACTGTCGTATTGGGAGCGCCCATGATGAAGGGAGCGCCTTCGGCCAGTGCAGCATAGGCATAGCACATAGAGGGAGCCACATGTACCACGTCATTGTCTTTCATGGCCTGTTCGAGAGCTGCGAGTGTTCCGTGAACCGGTTCATAGACAGGAACATAGATTTCGGTAGAAGCAGCCCAAATCACCACCACTCTGTCGAGATTCTTCTCGGCTTTGAAATTGCGGATGTCTTCTCTGAGGGCTTCGACCATTTCCCATCTCGTCTTCACGTCCTTCACGTTGTCGCCGTCGAGACGTTTCGCATAGTTCTTGTCGAATGCAGCTTTCATCGGCACGATTTTCTCCAGTTCATCGCGTACCGGTTCGATATCCTTCTCCTTGAGAACCTCAGCATAGATTGCTGCCTGGTATGCATTCTGCGGATACACATCCCATGTAGCGAACTCGATGTCGGAAAGATTTGTCAAAGGAACGATGTCGTAATACGAAAGGTATTTTTTGTCATCACCTTTACCTACGCGGATTTTGTCGTACTGAGTCATAGAACCAACGGGTTTAGTCAGTCCTTTACGTGTCATCAACACACCCGTAATGAAGGTTGTGGAAACGGCACCACATCCCACGACCATGATACCCAATTTGCCATCTGCAGGCTTTACGTTCAATTTTTTCATATTTACCAGATTTAGATAGTTATTTGATTTTTTTGATTTGCGTTAAGAAGAACAGCTGTCAACTGTTCGAGTGAAGATATAACCATATCCGGAATGTCGCTGTCTGGTTGAGGTTTCCATCCTTCCCCCTTGAGCCAAACAGTCTTGCATCCTATAGCATTAGCGGGAATGATATCCTTGTCGAGGCTGTCGCCGATGACGACCACCTCATGCGGTTTCAGTCCGAGAGCCTCCACCCCCAATTCGAAGATAGCGGGGGCGGGTTTTCTCACCCCGACGACAGCCGACTCGATGACATGCGGGAAATAAGTGTTGAGATTGAATTCGTTCAACACTGTGTGCATATTGCCATAGAAATTGGTCACCAATGCCATGGGATAGCATCCTTGCAAGGCGCTCAGCACTTTACGCGTATGAGCCATCTGTTCCGTCATCTTATTATAGAGAACGTCTACGATGCAGGAAGCATAGCGTGACGATTCATCGGCTGATGTGACATTCACATTTTCCCATCCCTCCTCACAGTTCACACTTTTACGGCATATATAATCCATTTGGAGGTTGAGCTTCACATTCAGCATCTGCCGGAAGGTATCATTGGGCATGACATAGACATTCTTTCCCATGGAACGTTCAGCGAAGACGTAAGCCTCGACAAACTGCTCGTATGTAAGCTGCATGTTCAGCAGTCCCACCTTTTCGTAGGCATGCCAGATGTTGCGTCCCCAATGACAGCCATTGGTGTCGAGTGTCCCTCCGAAGTCGAAGACCAATCCCTTTATCTCTGTGGTATCTATCATGGCTTTTCCTTAATTTGGTTGAACAACCTCCGGCACAGACTTTCATGTTGTCTGTGCATGTAGACATAAAGACACGTGAGAGGGATGATTTCGATGAGGAAATACACCCAAGGGATATTCAAGAGACAAGTGACATAAATACAGATGGCGCGGAGATTGAAGGTCAACAGATTGGTGTACTTCATCAAAGGCCTGCTTCCGTTGAGGAAATCGTTTCTTACTGAAGCAGGAATGTACTCAATGTCGCCGTAAGTATCGATAATCACCGCTTTCAGTTTTTGGAATTCAGGTGTACGTTTCTCCTGGCTGTGGCAGTAATTTGCATAATTGAAGTAGAACCCCTTTGAAATCAACCTCATGACGGGATTGATGTCATCAGGCACATTCTCAAAGTTTTCACGCTGTTGCCGGTAGGTATCAAGTTCGCTCCCCGCTTTACCCTTAAGAAAGAGGAGGTGAATCTGCCGGTAGTAGTCGGAGAGCGAAGCCTGCGGCGAGTGGCACATCACGCCCGCCACGAATGCCAGCACCCAGATGGCAAGTCCCCATTTCATATCGATACCCGGTATGTTCTGCGACATGAGGCGTATGCAGACAGCCGCATAGATGGCAAAGAACCACACATCACCCGAGAATCCGTCGAGCATTCTGCCGATAAGTGTTTTCTGCCCTGTGATGCGTGCAAGCTGACCATCGGTAGAGTCGCAGAAATTGGCAAACATGAGGAGGATCACACCCATCACGTTATGGGTTATGTCGGTATGAAGGAACATCCATGCCGCTCCTACCCCCAGGAAAATGGAGAGTATGGTAATGGCATTGGGATGCACCCCGGGTTTTTTCCAGAAAAGGGCAAAGACAAGACCGATGGGCCGTGTGAAATGCACATCAAGCCATTCTTCGGTGTCCTCTGACTTGAAGGAAGCCATTAGCAAGTCGTGAAACCCCTTTTTATCCATTCTTTCTGATTCCTTTCTGTTCGAATGTTTGCCTATCAGCATCAAGAAGTGCAATCACTTGGTGATGTTTTTATCCAATTGACGCAAGACAAGCGTTTTTATTGCATCGGCCGCCTCAGATTTGCATCTTGAGAAGCTTGGCCAGTCGTTGAAATCGATTATATAGAAGCGTCCGTCGCTGTCGACGACGGCATCGCCTCCATACACCCATGTACGCGTAAGCATGGCGGTCTTTTCCGCCATCCTCATCAAGTTGTCGCGGTCGAACGTATAGTAATGCGGTTTCCCGTTACGTTGTTCATGACCGAATTTCGACCCCCCGTCGGCAGTAGGGTAATATACTTTAAAGAATCCCGTGTCGGCTACCCCGTAGAACTTTATCAAGTCGCCCGGTATATGTGCCGAAACCACGACATCCTGTATTCCTCTTTTTCTAAAAGCCTCAAACCCGTTTTTCACCGCCTCCTCATTTTCGGCAAAGACCACGTCGTCGATGGTCTGTGCAGCTATGTCGCCTCTCTTGAGCCAGCATCCGTATGTGCCTGACGAGGGAGGGACGGGTATTCCGTTGTCGCCCATGAGTCTGTTTACAACGCTTCTGCGGCAAGCCTCCACCGCATGCGCACTGTTGACGACCCATTGTCCATGTTCCTCACGCTCTCGGAGAAAACGGAGCACCTTGTTGCTCCTTGCCATGGAAAGCCACAGCGTGGGTTGATTGTCCATTTCATCTGCCATGAAGTCGTCACTGGCGAGGTGTTTTTCCTCCACCAGGTCGACTTTTGTATGAAGCGCCTCCCCTACCCTTTGTGCCGTCAGCGAGAGAATCTCTCTGTCGGCATCGACGGAATTTGGTGAGAACACCTCATCTCGTAGTATGGCAAAGGTCCTCATGGTATTACTTTTCATTTAAGAACCTCTCTGCTTTTTCAATATCTGCAGCATGGTCGATATCAAATACCGTGTCGAAGGGGAAAGCCTTGAGGGCCAGTCCCTCAGTGACGAGCGCCCTTTGGAAGTTTCTCATCCGGCTCTCTCCGTTGGCCACGCATCTTCTCAACACAGGAATAGCTTGCTGTGTAAGACCGTAAATTCCGGCAGAAATCCACTTGCATCCATTCTGCACATCGTAGAACCCGGTAATATTCCATTGCGCATCCGTGCCCACGAATAGCGGTTTCTCGTCGTCGACAAAATCGGTGATGCCCATGAGCCCGTTTCCATTCTGCTCCACCACCTGTTTGAACTGTCGGATGTACTCCGAAAACATCTTCTCCGAGAAGATGGTGTCGACAGTAGTGAGGCAGAAGCACGGCACGTCAAGCAGATGACTTATTTCGTAGAAGCTGTGCATGGAACTGGGCGTTGTCTTCACGACCACTTTCAGCGGGATTCTCTTGCCCGCCACTCCCTTTTCCTGGACATCATGCAGGTGATTGCTTACCATTTGAGAAAGGTTATTGCAGATAACGACTATCTCATCAGCTTCATTATCCATGAAGATTCTGAGTAGTCGGTCAATAAGTGCCTCACCATTAATTCTCACCAAAGGTTTCGGCAGACAAACGCCTTCTTCAGCCAATCTGGAACCTTCTCCGGCAGCGATTACTGCATATTTCATTGATCACTTTATTGCAGATATATTCTATGTTTCATGATGAAAGGCCAGGAGAATACCTATAGGACATTTCCTTTTTCGTCTAACATCAGTACAACGTGCAAAGTTAAGAAAAAAAAGATAAGTACAAAAGAAACGCATTCCTTTTTTTTACAGAAGTCAACAAGAAGAGCAACTCCTGTGTTTTATAAAACACAGTTTCAGCGCATATCGCCCCATCATTTCACAAAATTCATCTATAAGACGCATAAAGGTTAAAAAAGTAGAAACTCATTGCTCAAGCGCCTTCTGCACGTCTTCGAGCGTGATGGTATAGAGTGTTTCTTTTGACGGATTTTTCACCTTCGACAAGCGGTTTGCCTGCATCTGTATAGCCCTTTCGAATACATTACGGGCGTATCGTGCATTGCCGAAGTTTCTGTCGTTCTGTGCCACGACCTTTCCGAAAGCCTCTTTCATAAAAGATCTCGCATCGCTGTCGAGTTTGTATTCATCTTTTTTGACATACATTTCAAAGATGTCCATCAGCTCATCAGGAGAATAATCGGGGAAGTGAATATATCTTGTGAAACGCGATTTCAATCCTGGATTAGAGTCGATGAACTTTTGCATTTCATCCGAATATCCGGCGATGATGACGACGAGGCGGTCTCTGTCGTCCTCCATCCTCTTCAGCAGTGTAGAAATGGCCTCCTGTCCGTAGTCGCCCGACCGGTTATCGGGCACGAGCGAGTAGGCCTCATCGATGAAGAGCACCCCATTGAGTGCCGAGTCTATCAGTTCGTTGGTTTTGATAGCAGTCTGTCCTACGTATCCAGCCACGAGTCCCGCCCTGTCCGTTTCTACGAGATGACCTTTTTTCAGTATGCCGAGGTCTTTATAGATACGCGCCACGATACGTGCCACAGTCGTCTTACCTGTACCGGGATTTCCCGTGAAGACGAGATGATAAGAAAGGTTACGCGTCTTGAGCCCATTTTTCTGCCTTTCCTGCTGCACTTTCACATAGTTGCTGAGCGACTGGACCTCCTTCTTCACCTCCCCCAGACCGATTAGCGAGTTCAGTTCCTCATACGGGTCCGTTTCCAACGGTTTGGAAACCACAACATGTTTGGATTTGCTAACAGAGTCTGTGATGCCCATTTCCTCGGGGTCAGCAACCCTATTCTCATTATCATCCTCTGTCACAAGAGCAACGACTGTGAGGATGCCCATTATACAGAACAGAACAATGGCCGCAATACCCAAATAATATAATACTTTTTTCATCTGCTTTTGGTTACAGTTAGACATGCAAAGATAGAAAATGGATTTTACAATTCAAAGAAAAAAGCGATATCTTTTTGTCCGGAAACAGCACACTGCCACATATACTCCAAAAGGAAGCAGATAAGACAGAAGGTCGATCCAATCGAAATGTCCCGGCAGGAGGTGAGCCCCTTGCAGCACTTCCGACAAAACGCCAAGTGCAGGTACCACCGATGCCCAGCAGATGCGCTGTCTTACAGGCAGATGCAGAAAGAGCGCCTCCGACACGAGGATATAAGCCGTGCTCCACAAAGCCGCCGGCAGGTTATAGACGACGAAAGACGGCAGATGGATATCTGCGGCGGCCATACGACCCTGTTCAATTAAGGAGGAGAGGTGCGTCTTTTCAAGCAGCACATGAAGGAGCAATACCGGCCGTCGGAAAAACAGATAGACGAATCCCCCGATTGTCAACAACAGTACAGCGCAGACAAGCAGGTAAATGCGTGTTTTGTGATGAGAAAGATGCACCATTCCAATTATGCTTATACGACATCAAAGATAGCAAATTTACGCAGTAAAACCATCTATTTTTTCAATTATTACAGACAGGGGCTACAAAAAAGAGGTTGGTGCAGGATGCTACCAACCTCAAAATGCGATTTCGTAATATCGAAATCCTTAAAAAATGTACTGCAAATATAAATGAATCTTATAACAGAAGCAAATTTTTAACAGTAAAAGTTGCATTTTTAACAGATAAAGGGCTTTAAATTAACAATTCGAAACAAAACAGTGTTCTTATTGCTCTATGCCCTCCATCTCATGTTCACTGTTTCACTGCTTTTGGAGTCCAGTTTTTAAAGAATCGAATTACCTTCTCTTTGTTGTAACCTTTTCCCTCTTCCAAGAAACTTGAATCTTGGATATGCAACACCTCACCCGCTTCATTGAGCACGACAAAAACGGGGAAGCCGAAACGAGCCGGGTTATGCAGTCTATTCATCAAAGCCTCAGCCTGTTGCGCCTTAGAGGCATCGCCCGCCTTGGAAGGATTATAATTGGCATGCACATACACAAAATTATCGTCAACAAGTTTGCTGATGGTACTGTCGTTGGTGATGAAATCGGCGAAGAGCAAGCACCAGGGGCACCAGTTACCCCCCACCTGACAAACGACGAACTTACCTTCGGTCTTTGCCTGCGCCAAAGCCTTGTCGATGAGTTGAAGGGGATTAGCCTTCTCATCGTACACTTTCTTTAATTCTGTCTGCGCTTGGAGAACCAGGGAACAGCACAGCGCCCAGACAAGGAATAAGCATTTTTTCTTCATATAATATACCAATCATTCAAATGTTCGTTCTATCACCTGCAAGATCACTTCCGGGTAATGCTTCATTTCGAGTGCATGCACCTTCAAAGCGATGTCTTGGGGCGTGTCATCCACCGACACGGGTGTATGAATCTGTGCGACAATTTCACCGCCGTCACATACAGAAGAGACATAATGCACCGTGATACCCGTTTCTGTCTCTCCGGCAGCCTTCACCGCTTCATGCACATGATGTCCCCACATGCCCTTCCCCCCGTATTTAGGCAGCAAGGCCGGATGCAGGTTCAGTATACGACGCGGGAACGCCTCGATGAGATAATCCGGGATAATGGGCAGGAAGCCCGCCAACGCGATGAATTTTATATCATGCTGTGCGAGCAGCGGCAAGAGAAAATCAGGTCGGGCAAGGTCAGCTTTCGGCACCACAGCAGTCGGCACATCAAGAGATTGTGCCCTTACAAGCGCATAGGCATCCGCCTTATTGCTTACCACAAGCGCACACTCCACTTTCTCAGAAAGTCTGAAGAAGCGAATGATATTCTCACAGTTGGTACCGTTTCCAGAAACGAAAACAGCCAGTTTGATTCTGCCTGCCATAACCGGTATAGGTATATGTCTAAATTATTCCACAGTGACACTCTTCGCCAGGTTGCGCGGTTGGTCGACATCCTTTCCTTTGCATACAGCGATGTGATAAGCCAGCAACTGCAGCGGTATGGTGGCCAGCAGCGGTTCGAGGCATTCAATGGTATCAGGCAATTCGATGGCATGGTCCACGATTTTGCTTATCACAGAATCGCCTTTGCTGACGAGTGCGATGACATGACCTTTTCTTGCTTTCACCTCTTGGATATTGCTAAGCACCTTTTCGTACATGGCATTGTGCGTAGCCACGACGACGACAGGCATATCGGAGTCGATGAGCGCGATGGGGCCATGTTTCATTTCGGCGGCAGGATATCCCTCGGCATGTATGTAACTGATTTCTTTCAACTTGAGGGCCCCCTCAAGGGCAACAGGATAATTGTATCCCCTACCGAGATATAGGAAATTTCTGGCATAGGTGTAGACCCTGCTCAACCTTTCAATATAATCGTTAAGGTCGAGGATAGACTTCATTTTCTCCGGAATCCTGCTCAGTTCGCTCACAATGAGTTTGTAGTCGACAGGCGCAATGGTGCCTTTTTCTTTGGCGAGTGCAAGGGCAAGCATCGTGAGTACGGTAACCTGTCCGGTGAAAGCCTTGGTGGAAGCGACACCGATTTCGGGTCCCACGTGGATATAAGTACCCGTATGCGTGGCTCTCGGAATACTTGAGCCGATGGCATTGCACACACCATAGATAAACGCCCCATTCGTCTTGGCCAGTTGAACGGCCGCCAAGGTGTCGGCCGTCTCCCCACTCTGTGAGATTGCGATGACGACATCGTTTTTGTCGACCACGGGATTG
The DNA here is from genome assembly GCA_905235975.1 of uncultured Prevotella sp. Lineage (GTDB taxonomy): Bacteria > Bacteroidota > Bacteroidia > Bacteroidales > Bacteroidaceae > Prevotella. The sequence continues at coordinate 2,045 of CAJONT010000145.1, read as the reverse complement.
CGGTATCTGAATTCAGAAGCATATTCCACTTCCACAGGAATGCGGCACAGACTTTCAATAATCTGTTTCCCAATGAGTCCTGCATGCCATGACGTGCCACAGGCCACGATGAGCACCCTTCTTGCATTGAGGAGCCTTTCCTTGTGGTCGATGATAGCGCTCAGTGTGACATTGTCGGAATCGATGTTCACCCTCCCTCGCATGCAATTGGTCAGACAATCAGGCTGTTCGAATATTTCCTTCAACATAAAGTGCGGGTATCCGCCCTTTTCTATTTGTCCGAGATTGATATCGATTGTCTTCACTTCTGGGTGCAGCACCGTGTTGCGGGTGTTGACCACTTTGAGTTCCTGATCGAGTCTTACGACAGCGATGTTGTCATCTTCGAGATACACCACCTTGTCTGTAAATTCCACAATAGGGCTGGCATCACTTCCGAGGAAGAACTCACCGTTGCCAATTCCCACGACAAGCGGACTTTGCTTACGAGCTGCAATTATCTGGAAGGGGTCGTTTTTGTCGAGAATGGCAATGGCATAGGCACCGATAACTTGCTGCAATGCAATTTGCACCGCAGTGAGCAGGTCGACTTTCTTCAGGTTCTTCACATACTCCACAAGTTGGACGAGCACTTCCGTATCCGTTTCCGACTGGAAGTGCACGCCATTAGCCATCAGGTTGCGTTTAAGGTCGGCATAATTTTCGATAATGCCGTTGTGAATGATGGCCAGGTTATGTGATTCAGAGTAATGAGGATGCGCATTCACGGTAGACGGTTCACCATGGGTGGCCCATCTGGTATGGGCGATACCCACCATACCGCTTACATCCTTATCTTCACAGAATTCTTCGAGTCCTGCTACTTTTCCTTTGGTTTTATAGACGCTAAGCGTCTGTTCACCATTTATCAAGGCAACTCCCGCGCTGTCATATCCTCTGTACTCAAGTCTTTTGAGTCCTTTAATAAGGATGGGATAAGCCTGTCGGAACCCGATATAGCCAACAATGCCACACATTAGTGAGCAATATTATACGTCAAGGAAATAATCGAAACAACAGAGCCTATAACAGAGATCCAAATAGAGGTAGAAGCACCCATACTTGAGTTTTTAGCCTTTGTGGTGTTGGGTTCCACATAAATCACATCATTCTGCTTCACATAAAAATAAGGTGAATTGATGAGATTGGCATCCGTGAGGTCAATGCGATGCGTTTCTTTCTCTCCATCAGCGTTTTCACGTATAAGGAGTACATTCTCGCGTTTACCATAAATGGTCAAGTCGCCCGCAGAAGCGATTGCTTCAAGAATAGACATCTTTTCAGCGGTAACAGGTACGACCTTAGGACTATTTACCTCACCCATCACCGTGACGCGATAACTTGTAAGCGTTACTTTCACGATAGGATCCTCATCTTTGGCGAGATAGGGGGCAATTTTTTGTTTAAGAACATCTTGCAATTCGTATTTGGTCAAACCTATCACATGGATTTTACCAAGGAGTGGGAATTCGATGGTACCATCGTTTTCCACGAGGTACGGCATAAGCGAGCCATATCCTGTGGAAAGGTCACCAGATGCACCCATTGTGCGGCTTAGTGTGAGATTGAAAGGAGCAGATGCTTCTGGGTCTGTGGTCTTGACAGATATTGTCAATATGTCTTTCGGCATTATTTTGGTATCGAAAAGTGATTTCGATGCCGAATAATTCACATCGTCAGCATTTTGGAAATAAGGTACCTGTTTGTAGGAAGAACAACCTGTCATCAAAATCATGACAACAAGTATGAAAGGAAAATAAAACTTCTTCATTTGCATGATATTTTAATATTTAATTTTCTGAATGTAATTACGTTCTATAGCCATGACATGAAAAGACACAGCTTTCCTAAGCATGTGCAAAAATAGCATTAATTTTTATATTTCACAAATTATTGTATGTAAATTTTTACTTACCATATTATAGTTTTACCAATCGAGGGATACCGTGATGGTATCCCTCGATTGGTAAAACTATAATATATTACTTTCAAAATTAGTAAAACTG
>CAJONT010000144.1 GCA_905235975.1 uncultured Prevotella sp. | reverse complement strand
ACCATGCTGGAGCAGGTGGTCAGCATCGGAACAGGAAAGGGAGCAGGGTCGAAGTCGTTCACCGTGGCTGGAAAAACCGGCACGGCACAGATATCCAAAGGTAAAGGCGGATACACCTCGGGTACGGTGAACTACCTGTTGAGCTTTGCAGGCTATTTCCCCGCCGAGAAGCCCAAGTATACCTGCATCGTGTGCATCCAGAAATCAGGACTCCCCGCATCGGGCGGCGGCATGAGCGGCGTGGTGTTCCACGACATCGCAGAGGGTATAATGGCCCACTTCCTGAAAGTGGATGCCACACAGGCCCGCGACACCAACGAGGACCAATATCCGCATGTGAAGAAAGGCGACCTCAAGGCGGCCGATTTCGTGCTCACCAATCTCGGCTATCGTCCCTCGGAACCCGACTGGACCGACAATGTGAGTGAAGCGACCAAATGGGGCACCATTTCCTTCAAAGACAACATCTTCCTGCTCGACTATCACAAGGCACATAAAGACATCATGCCCGACATGACAGGTGCCGGTGCACGCGACGCCGTGTACCAGTTGGAAAAGATGGGACTGAAGATACAATTGGAAGGAAGAGGCAAGGTGGCCAAACAAAGCATACCCGCCGGCAACAGGATACAACGGGGGCAAGCCTGTGTGCTGACCCTGCACTAAGGAGAACCAAACCACAATACATATAAAAACACGATTACAAGATGATTCTAAGTAAACTGACAGACAACATAAACGCCACGTCCATCACAGGGACACTGGAGAGAGACATCACTGGCATACAGATTGACTCCCGACTGATAAGCGAGGGCCAGCTGTTCGTGGCCATCAGAGGTACGCAGGTAGACGGCCACAAATACATTGACAAAGCCATAGAAAAAGGTGCCGCCGCCATCCTGTGCGAATACATGCCCGAGCAGTCCGCCGACGGTGTCACCTACATCACGGTGCCTTCGACAGAAGACATCGTGGGCAAAGTGGCCACTACTTTCTACGGCAATCCCTCGAAGAAACTGAAACTGGTGGGGGTGACCGGCACCAACGGCAAAACCACCATTGCCACCTTATTATATAATATGTTCAGAGAGATGGGGCACAAATGCGGTCTGCTCTCCACCGTATGCAACTACATAGAAGGAGAGGCGATACCCACCGAACACACCACGCCAGACCCCATTGCGCTGAACCAACTGCTCGCCAGGATGGTTGAGGCAGGCTGCGAATATGCCTTTATGGAATGCAGCAGCCATGCCATACACCAGAAGAGGATAGGTGGGCTCACCTTCGCCGGCGGTATATTCACCAATCTCACCAGAGACCATCTCGACTACCACAAGACATTCGAGAACTACCGCGATGCGAAAAAGATGTTCTTCGACTCCCTGCCCAAGAACGCATTCGCCGTGGTGAATGCCGACGACAAGAACGGCATGGTGATGGTACAGAACACCAAGGCTTGCGTGAAGACATACTCCACACGGGCCATGGCCGACTTCAAGGCACGCATCCTGGAATGTCATTTCGAAGGCATGTATCTCGACATTGACGGAAGAGAAGTGGGCGTGCAGTTCATCGGCAAGTTCAATGCCAGCAACCTCCTGGCCGTATACGGCGCTGCCATTATGCTGGGCAAAGCCCCCGAAGACATACTCGTGATACTGAGCAAACTGAAAAGTGTGAACGGAAGGCTCCAACCAGTGCAGTCGCCCCTCGGCTACACGGCCATTGTGGACTATGCCCACACCCCCGACGCTCTGGAGAATGTGCTCAATGCCATTCACGAGGTGCTCAACGGCAAGACAGGACGCGTGATCACCGTTTGCGGTGCCGGCGGCAACAGAGACAAGGGAAAACGCCCCCTCATGGCAAAGGCTGCCGTAAAGCAGAGCGACCAGGTTATCATCACGAGCGACAATCCACGCTTTGAGAATCCCGACGACATCATCAACGACATGATGGCCGGCGTGACGGCAAGCCAGCAACACAAGGTGCTGCGCATCACCAACCGGTTGGAGGCCATCAAGACAGCATGTGCACTCGCCCGGAAAGGCGATGTGATACTCGTGGCAGGCAAAGGGCACGAGAACTACCAGGAGATAAACGGCGTGAAACACCACTTCGACGACAAGGAGGTGCTCACCGACCTGTTCCGTACACAGACAGTATGATATCTGCACAATAATATCTTTCACGTATAGTCAATTATTTATGCTGTATTATTTCTTTAGATTTCTTGAGCAATTCGGAATCCCCGGCTCGCACATGTGGAACTACATCTCGTTCCGCTCTCTGCTGGCGCTCATCCTCTCCCTGCTCATCTCAGCATGGTTCGGCGAGGCCTTTATCAAGTTCCTTAAAAAGAAGCAAATCACCGAGGTGCAGCGCGACAAGAAAATCGACCCGTTTGGTGTGAAAAAGATAGGCGTCCCCTCCATGGGCGGCATCATCATCATTGTGTCGATACTGGTGCCCGTGCTCCTGCTGGGACGCATGCGCAACATCTATCTCATACTGATGATTATCTCCACCATCTGGCTGGGTGTGCTCGGCGGCCTCGACGACTACATCAAGATATTCAAGCACAACAAAGAAGGCCTCAAGGGCAAGTTCAAGATTGTGGGACAAGTGGGACTGGGACTCATCGTTGGAGTGGTGCTATGGTCAAGCCCCGACGTGAAGATTCACGAGAATGTATATACGGAGAAGCAAGGACATATGCTCATCACCCACAAGACAGAGGCTGAGAAATCGCTCAAGACCACCATACCCTTTATCAAGGGCCACAATCTGGACTATTCGGAAATAATAGGCGGCGACAGCGACAAGAAACATGCAGTGGGATGGATAATCTTTGTGTTCATGACCATCTTCGTGGTGACGGCCGTGTCGAACGGTGCCAACCTCAACGACGGTATGGACGGCATGTGTGCCGGCAACTCGGCTATCATAGGCGTGGCACTGGGCATACTGGCTTATGTGAGCAGTCACATAGAGTTTGCTTCCTATCTCAACATCATGTACATACCCGGCACACAAGAGCTGGTGGTCTTTATGTGCGCATTCATCGGTGCGCTCGTGGGATTCCTTTGGTACAACGCCTACCCCGCACAGGTGTTCATGGGCGACACAGGGTCGCTTACCATAGGCGGCATCATCGCCGTGTGCGCCGTCATTATCCACAAGGAACTGCTTCTGCCCATTCTCTGCGGCATATTCTTCGTAGAGAGCCTGAGCGTAATCATGCAGGTGTGGTACTACAAACTGGGCAAGCGCAAGAACAAGAAACAACGTATCTTCAAACGCACACCCATACACGACAACTTCCGCATAGAAGACAAAGACCTGGATCCCGACTGCACTTACGTGTTCAAGAAGCCGAAGGGTGTGGTACACGAATCGAAAATCACATTACGTTTCTGGATTGTCACCATTATCCTGGCAACCCTCACCATCATCACATTGAAAATAAGATAAGAAAAATATGAAAAGAATTGTTATACTGGGTGCAGCAGAAAGCGGTGCCGGCGCTGCCGTACTGGCCAAGAAAGAGGGTTTCGACGTTTTTGTGTCGGACATGTCGGCCATAAAAGACAGATACAAGGCTCTGCTTGAGGACCACCATATCGCATGGGAGGAAGGCAGACATACAGAAGAACTGATTCTCAACGCATCAGAGATAATCAAGAGTCCCGGCATACCCGAGACAGCACCCATCGTGCAGAAAGCCAAAGCCAAAGGCATCAACATTATCAGTGAGATAGAATTTGCCGGACGCTATACCGACTCCAAGATGATATGCATCACTGGGTCGAACGGCAAGACCACCACCACCTCACTCATTTACCATATCTTCAAACAAGCCGGCTATGATGCCGGACTGGCTGGCAACATAGGCAGAAGCCTCGCCCTCCAAGTGGCAGAAGACCCGCACGAATACTACATCATCGAACTGAGTTCATTTCAGCTCGACAACATGTACGATTTCCGTGCCGACATCGCCATTCTCCTCAACATCACACCCGACCACCTGGACCGCTACGACGGCAAGATGCAGAACTATGTGGATGCCAAGATGAGGATACTGCAGAACCAGACCAGCCACGACAGCTTTATCTACTGGAACGACGACCCTGTGATAAAGAAAGAACTTGAAAAATACGACATCAAGGCCATTCAGTACCCCTTCTCTCTCCTGAAGGGCAACGGAGCCATCGGCTATATCGAAGAGGGTCGCTATGTGCTGGAGGAGCCCACCCCCTTCAACATGGAGCAGGAGGGCCTCTCGCTCACCGGCAAGCACAACATATACAACTCACTGGCGGCAGGACTGGCTGCCAACATATCGGGCATAAAGAAAGAGTGCATCAGGCGCAGTCTCGGCGACTTCCCCGGTGTGGAACATCGTTTGGAGAAAGTGTGCACAGTGAGAGGCGTACAGTATGTGAACGACTCGAAAGCCACCAATGTGGATGCCTGTTGGTATGCCTTGGAAAGCATGACAACCCCCACTATCCTCATCTTAGGCGGAAAAGACAAAGGCAACGACTACGAGCCCATTCGCGAACTTGTCAAGGAGAAATGCACCGGCATCGTATATCTTGGAGCCGACAACACCAAGCTGCACAACTTCTTCGACGGACTGGGCATTCCCACCCGCGACACACACAGTATGGAAGAGTGCATGAAAGCCTGCTATGAGATGGCCCAGCCCGGCGACACCGTGCTGCTGAGCCCGTGCTGCGCCAGCTTCGACCTGTTCAAGAACATGGAAGACAGAGGCGAGCAATTCAAGACACTCGCAAGAAACCTCTAAACTGATATAAGGAAGAAAGGAATGAATTTTAAGATAGCAAACATATTCAAAGGCGACAAAGGCGTATGGATGGTGTTCTTCCTCCTCGTCTGCATCAGCATCCTTGAGGTGTTCAGTTCCACCAGTACGCTTACCTACAAGACAGGCAACTATTGGGCTCCCATCCTGAGACACGTGGGATTTCTCATCGGCGGACTGGTGCTGATGGTGCTCACCATGCACATCAACTACCGTTCATTCAAGTCAATCTACTATCTTGTCTATCCGGGAGCCATTTTCCTACTCATATACGTGCTGTTTCTGGGAGAGAAGACCAACGAGGCTTCACGATGGATTTCCATCTTCGGTTTCCAGTTCCAGCCGTCAGAGTTCGCAAAGGGAGCCTTGGTGCTGGCTGTGGCCAAAGTGATGAGTGCCATGCGCACGGAGACGGAAGAAAGTCCTTCGCCACGCACACTCAAATATGTACTCATAGCCAGTTCACCCATCATCCTTCTCATCGTTGTGGAAAATTTCTCAACAGGCGGACTGCTGCTGATGGTGGTGCTCGGCATGGCTTTCGTTGGCGGCGTACCCCTCAAGCAAATAGGAAAGGTGTTTGGAGTCCTGGCCATTCTTGTCGTGCTCGGCCTATGCCTCATATTGCTCATTCCCAATGAAGAGAAAGCAGAAAACAACAAGCAGAACCTTACCGAGGTGACCATGACCGACCAAGATACCGGCAAGGGAAAGGATAAGAGTATGGGGGAGAAACTTTTCCACCGCGCCAGCACATGGAAGAACCGTATCTTTGACTTTGTAAACGGAAAAGAGGAAGACCCCAAGAAATACAAGATAAATGACGACAACCGCCAAGTGAGTTATGCCAATATAGCCATCGTGAAGTCGGACATCGTGGGAAAACTGCCGGGCAACTCCTGGGCACGTGACTATTTGCCGCAGGCATATTCCGACTTTATCTTCGCCATCATTCTTGAGGAACTGGGCATCTTCGGCGGCATAGGAATCATCTTCCTGTATCTTGTGCTACTATACCGTGCAAGCATCGTGGCACAAGAATGCGAGCACTACTTCCCCGCCCTCCTGGCCATGGGTCTGGGCATACTGATTGTAGCCCAAGCCATGTTCAACATGATGGTGGCTGTAGGACTGGCTCCCGTCACCGGACAACCGCTGCCATTCATCAGCCGTGGCGGTTCCTCCACGCTGGCCAACTGCATCTATGTGGGTGTAATACTAAGTATCAGCATCTCGGCACCCAAGCGGAACAAGGGTGAAGCCATGGTGGCAAAAAAGTCGGAAAATTAGTTGCAAATAAATCTGAATCAATTAATTGCACCGCAATTTAACAAAATCGTCGGGAAATTAGAGAAAATAAAAAAAAAATCGTATTTTTGTGGCACATAATAAAAACATGAGCGAACAACTGAGAATTATTATCAGCGGTGGCGGCACGGGAGGACACATCTTCCCGGCTATTTCCATTGCCAACGCCATAAAGGCCCAGCACCCCAATGCCGAGATACTTTTTGTAGGTGCACTGGGGCGGATGGAAATGCAACGCGTGCCCGATGCCGGATACGAAATCGTAGGCTTGCCTGTATGCGGATTCGACAGGAAAAACCTGCTGAAGAACTTCTCCGTTCTGTTGAAATTGCTGAAAAGCCAGCGCATGGCAAAACGCATCATCCGCAAATTCAAACCCATGGCGGCAGTGGGCGTGGGAGGCTACGCAAGCGGCCCCACTCTTAACAAATGTGCCGCGATGGGCATACCCTGCCTCATTCAGGAGCAGAACTCGTATGCCGGTGTCACCAACAAACTGCTGGCAAAGAAGGTGGAGAAGATTTGTGTGGCCTACGAGGGCATGGAGCGCTTTTTCCCGGCAGAGAAGATCATCCTGACAGGAAATCCCGTGAGACAGAACGTGGTCAGCGCTACGATCACGCCACAAGAAGCAAGGAAAGCGTTCGGCCTGGACCCCGATAAGAAGACCATCCTCCTCGTGGGGGGCAGCCTGGGCGCAAGAACCATCAACGAGAGCATACTGCAGCACCTGGACCTCGTGGAGCAATCGGGCGTGCAGTTTATCTGGCAAACCGGCAAATACTACCATACCAGCATTATAGAACAGCTCAGTTCGCACAAACCGCTGCCCATGCTGCATGTCACCGACTTCATCTCTGACATGGGAACAGCCTACAATGCCGCCGACCTCGTGATAAGCCGTGCCGGCGCAAGCAGCATTTCCGAGTTCTGCCTGATGGGCAAGCCGGTAATCCTGGTTCCCTCGCCCAATGTGGCCGAGGACCACCAGACAAAGAATGCCATGGCCCTGGTGCATCGCAATGCGGCACTCTGCGTGAAAGATGCAGAGGCTCCCGCCACACTGCTGGAACTTGCCGTAAAGACCGTTGCCGATGATGCCACACTGAAGAGCCTTGGCACACACTGCAAGGAAATGGGGCTGCCAGACTCCGCCGCACGCATTGCCGACGAAGTAACAAAGCTGGCCCTCAAACACAAGAACAATTAGCAGAGACAATTTTCCATGAATCAGAACGACATAAAGGCAGTATATTTCATCGGAGTAGGCGGCATCGGCATGAGTGCGATAGCACGCTATTTCCTCTATAGGCACCTCTTCGTGGGGGGATACGACAAGACACCCTCCCCGCTCACCCTCAAACTGGAAGAAGAGGGCGTGAAGACGCACTATGAAGACGACCCACAGCTCATCCCCGAGGAATGCCGCGACCCGAAGACCACGCTGGTGATCTACACACCGGCCGTGCCAGTCACACACCGTGAACTGAACTGGTTCAGAGAACAGGGTTTTGAAGTGCAGAAACGGGCACAAGTGCTGGGCAGCCTCACGCAGTCGCACAAAGGACTATGCGTGGCCGGCACCCACGGCAAGACCACCACATCGGCCATGTGCGCCCACATCATGCACCAGAGCCACATTGGTTGCAATGCCTTCCTGGGCGGCATAGTGAAGAACTACGGCACCAACCACCTGCTTGCAGAAAGCGACTATGTAGTGATAGAGGCCGACGAATACGACCGCTCCTTCCACTGGCTGCGTCCCTGGGCCACCGTCATCACCTCGACCGATGCCGACCATCTCGACATCTACGGCACAGAAGAGGCTTACTTGGAGAGTTTCCGCCACTACACCACACTCATACAGCCCGGCGGCGCACTGATTATACACTGCGGACTGAAGATGACACCCAGTGTGGGCGAGGATGTGAAAGTGTATACCTACGGCATCCATGAAGGAGACTTTCATGCCGAGGACATCGTCATAGAAAACGGTGAGATTACTTTCAACCTTATATCACCGTTGGGCAACGTCGACAATATCAGGCTCGGGCAACCCGTACCCATCAATATCGACAACGGCATAGCCGCAATGGCACTGGCACAGACAGCCGGATGCAATGCCGATGAGCTGCGTGCCGGCATGGCCACCTACCAGGGTGTGCAACGGCGGTTCGACTTTGTGCTCAAGACCGACCGCCATGTGCTCATCAGCGACTATGCCCATCACCCGAAAGAAATATACCAGAGTGCCAAAAGCATCAGACAACTGTATGGCAACCGGCACATCACGGCCATCTTCCAGCCGCATCTCTACACACGCACACGCGACTTCTATTTGGATTTCGCCAAAAGTCTGAGCCAACTTGACGAAGTGGTGCTCACCGACATCTACCCAGCCCGCGAAGAACCCATACCCGGTGTATCGTCGCAGCTGATATACGACAACCTGGAGAGCGGCGTAGAAAAAGAACTCATAGCCACCGACAAAGTGCTCGAATATGTGGGAAGCCGCGACTTCGACGTGCTGATACTGCTCGGTGCGGGCGACCTTGACAACAAAGCGAAAGAAATAGCCGACCTGCTGGATAAAAAGTGAGAAGGATGCACATCAACTGGAAGAAAACACTGCTTGTGCTGGCCGACGTGGGCCTTTTGGCTTACGTGGTGCTTGCCATGGGGCGCCTGAATGTTCCCGACAGGACGGGCCTGAAGTGCAACGAGGTGGGCATCACCATCTCCGACCAGAACCAGAGCGGTTTCCTCAGTGCGCAGGAAGTGAAGAACATCCTGCTGCGCCACAAAATATATCCCAAAGGAGAGGCGCTTGCCGACATCAATCCCCGCGAGATAGAGAACGTGCTCAAAAAAAGCACACTCATATATGATGTGGAATGCTTCAAGACACCCAACGGCCATGTGGGTATCAACGTGCTACAGCGGTTGCCCGTCATACACGTGAAGAGTGAAAGCGGCAGCGACAACTATCTCGATGCCAGAGGCAATGAAATGGCAAACGGAAGCTACTCCTCCGACCTGATTGTGGCCACAGGGTACATCAACAGGGACTATGCACGCGACTACCTCTCAATCGTGGGGCAATACATGCTGAACCACGACTTCTGGAACAACCAGATAGAGCAAATCAACGTGCTTAAGGACAAGAGCATCGAAATCGTTCCACGAATTGGCGACCACGTGGTGTGTCTTGGGCAACTGCCCGAGAACACCGACTCGGCAAAGCGCATAAAGAACGTGAACGAGTTTCTGGACCGCAAGCTGTGCCGCTTGGACAAGTTCTACCGCTATGGGCTCAACCTGTCGGGCTGGAACAGATATGAGTATATCAACCTGGAATTTGACAACCAGATCATCTGCAGAAAAAAACGTCAGAAAACAAACATTCCGACATAAAATATAGATATCAGTAACATATGGCAAAAGAATTTATCGTAGCCATCGAATTAGGCTCCACCAACATTACCGGAATTGCCGGTAAGAAAAACAGTGACGGCAGCATCAACGTTCTTGCTGTCGTAAGAGAGAATGCCACCTCTTGCATTCGCAAGGGCGTGGTCTACAACATAGACAAGACCACACAGTGTCTGTCTACGGTAATGAAAAAACTCAAGTCGGCCCTGAAATCAGGCATCGAGCGCGTCTACGTGGGAGTGGGCGGCCAGTCCATCCAGAGCGTGCTCAACGTGATTGTGAAAGAACTGCCCGACGACACCCTCATCTCACAAGACATCATCAACGGCATGATGGACCAGAACCGCGGCATGCAGTATCCTGAGCAAGAAATCCTGGATGCTGCCACCCAAGAATACAAAGTGGGGGCACAATACACCATCGACCCCGCCGGCGTGCAGAGCAACCGCATCGAGGGCAATTTCCTTAACATACTGTGCCGCAAGAGCTTCTTCCGCAAGCTGAACCGCTGCTTCGAGAATGCCGGCATCAGCATAGCCGAGCTCTACCTCGCTCCCGTGGCCCTGGCCGACAGCGTGCTCACCGACTCTGAGAAGCGCACAGGCTGCCTGCTGGTGGACCTAGGTGCCGAAACCACCACCGTGTCTGTGTACTACCGCAACATACTGCGTCAGCTCACCGTCATTCCCCTTGGCGGCAACAACATCACCAAAGACCTCACCTCCTTCCAGATGGAAGAAGACGAAGCCGAGAAACTGAAACTTGAGCGTGGCTCTGCCTTCACTGAGAACAGCGAAATAGACCGTGAGAATCCCATTAAGATTGAAAACGGCGAAATCAAGCAGGAAGAATTCGTATTCTGCATTGAAGCCCGCCTGAGAGAGATTATCGAGAATGTCTGGAACCAGGTGCCCGAAGACTACCGCACCCATCTCATGGGCGGCATCGTGCTCACCGGTGGTGGTGCCAACATGAAGAACATCAAGCGTGCCTTCACCGAAGTGACCAACATCAAGAAAATCAGGATTGCCACCTCTGTGAAGCAAAATGTCACCACCGACAAGTCAGACATCGTGCTCAAAGACTGCTGCATGAACACCGCACTCGGACTCCTTGCCAAAGGCGACATGAACTGCGCCTCTGTCACAAAGCCCGCCAACCCAAGCGGACTCTTTGAACAACCCACCCCCCAACCGGCCGTGGAGAAACCGCAGCCTGTCACTCAGGGTTCCCACCAGCCGGGACGCGTACCCAAACTTGAAGAAAAAAGAATAGAAGAAGCAAGACGTGCCCAAAATGAAATAGATCAAATCGAAACACGTGTCCGCGATGCGATTGGCGAAACAGCAGATAAGGCTCCACGCCGTCCTGGTTTCCTGAACAGGATGAAGACCGCACTCGGCGATTTCGCAAACTCCATTATCTCCGCAGAAGAAGACGATGAGAAATAAAGAAGCAACAGAAGGTACCACCAAAACAATGAGATAAAGAATATGGAAGATAAGAACAACCACATCCCCGGAACACTCGATTTCGATGTCCTGGAGAAAGAACATAGCATCATCAAAGTTATCGGTGTAGGCGGCGGTGGCGGCAATGCCGTAAACCACATGTACCGCGAGGGTATTCACGATGTGTCGTTCGTGCTCTGCAACACCGACAGGCAAGCCCTCATGGATTCACCCGTGCCCATCAGACAGCAATTGGGCAGCGAAGGACTCGGCGCAGGCAACAAGCCTGAAAAGGCAAGAGCAGCCGCTGAGGAAAACAGCGACGACATCCGCAAACTGCTCAACGACGGCACAAAGATGGCGTTCATCACCGCCGGCATGGGCGGCGGCACCGGCACCGGCGCCGCACCCGTAGTGGCAAGACTGTCGAAAGAGTTGGGTATCCTTACGGTGGGTATCGTAACCATCCCCTTCAAGTTTGAGGGCAACAGAAAAATCGACCAGGCCTTGGACGGCGTGGAGGAGATGGCCAAACATGTGGACGCCCTCCTCGTAATCAACAACGAACGCCTGCGTGAGATCTATCCCGACTTCACTGTGCTCAAGGCATTCAAGAAAGCCGACGACACGCTCAGCATCGCAGCCAAGAGCATCTCCGAAATCATCACCCTGCACGGACTCATCAACCTCGACTTCAACGATGTGAAGACGGTGCTGAAAGACGGTGGCGTAGCCATCATGAGCACCGGCTACGGCGAGGGCGAAGGTCGTGTGAAGAAAGCCATCGACGATGCGCTCAATTCCCCGCTCCTCAACGACAACGACGTGTTCAACTCGAAAAAGATACTGCTCAACATCTCATTTGCCAGCGACAGCCCAGAAGACGGACTCATGATGGACGAAATGAACGATGTGAACGACTTCATGGAGAAATTCGGCGAGGACTTCGAAATCAAATGGGGTCTGGCTTTGGATCCCGAACTTGGCAAGAAGGTCAAGGTGACCATCCTTGCCACAGGTTTCGGCATCGACAGCATCCACGTGCCCATGGCCGAACGCGTGAGGAAACACAATCCTGAAGAAGAAGCAAAGAAAGAGAAGAACGAAGACCGCCGCATACAATACTATGGCAAGAACGGCAATGGCGACCAGAAGAAAGAAGCCAAGATTTACATCTTCAACCAGGAAGATCTCGACAACGAGGAACTGATTATCCAAGTGGAGAATATTCCCACCTTCAAGCGCACACGTCCACAGAGAGAGGAAATCCAAAAGATTTCATCGGCCGGCATGCGTCAGGACAAGGACAACGGCGAAGAGAAGGGCAACGTGAACACGACCATCAACTTTTCATAACACTACTGATCAATGGGTCTGTTTGAACAAATAAGCGACGACATCAAAGCCGCAATGAAAGCCCGCGACAAAGTGAGGCTTGAGACGCTCCGCAACATCAAGAAAGTGTTCCTTGAGGCAAAGACAGCACCCGGTGCCAACGACACACTGGCCGATGCCGATGCGCTGAAGATTATACAGAAGCTTGCCAAGCAAGGCAAGGAGTCGGCAGCCACCTTCGCCCAGCAGAACCGTCAGGACCTGGCTGATGCCGAACTGGCACAAGTGGCCGTCATCGAGGAGTATCTGCCCAAAGCTCTCACCGAGGAAGAAATCGAGTGCAAGGTGAAGGAAATCATCACCTCGCTCGGTGCCACCTCCATGAAAGACATGGGCAAGGTGATGGCTCAGGCATCGAAAGCCATGGCAGGCAGCGCCGACGGACGCGCCATCTCCGCCATCGTGAAGCGGCTGCTCTCATAAGGTGGGTTCTATTAATCCTGTCGAGGCGATTTTTGCCCTCGACCAAAAGCAAGAAGCGACCGTAACAAAACGGATGCAATCTGCTTTTGAAATTTTTCATAATGATTAGGACACCCCTTTATCAGACAAACAAGTCCTGCACCACTGCCAGCGACTTCATCTCTGAAAAGCCCGGCACATGAAGCCGGTAGAACTCAACAATCACCTCTGTGCATCTGTTACGCTCATTGCGAGACATGGCACAGAGGTGCATTGTTTCATAACGCAGCCTCATGAGCAACGCAATGCGCGCCGCCTCGTCGGGCTTGAGATAATTGGAGTGAGATGGAGGCAGATGACAGAAAGCACCTTCCTGCAGGTCGAAGCAGTCGCCCTCGGCATAATCGTCGAGATTGGGCAGGAACCCCACAAAGCGCGACAGGCGCATCATGAAAACCAGATGGAAATTGGAGAACGACTTGCTCACGCTGTCGAGCCATGCCAAGCTGTTCACTATATACGCAAAAAGAGGCCGGTTCTCCTGTTCTCCGCGGGTGACATAATACAGAAACTCTGACAGGAAGAACACCAGCGACATCTTGAACGAATCGAAATGGAGCGAGGTCGAAGGCCACCATATACGCACATCATTCAGCCGTTGCACCTGCAGCGACGGTCTGTAGTCGAACACCACCTCAAGAATGGCGAGGGGCTGATAATAGAGCTTCTTCTGCCGCGACCTGGCAGAAGAACCGACCGTCGTGGCAAACGACAACCTTCCATACTGCTCGGTAAACATATCCACAATGATACGCTTGTCGCCATAGCGCACCGTGCGCAATACGATAGCCTTACTCTTCGTCAACATAGCGCAAACTTACAAAATATAAATGATAATCCTACGCAGGGAGCAGAAAATATTTT
>CAJONT010000143.1 GCA_905235975.1 uncultured Prevotella sp. | reverse complement strand
CCCTTCAAAAGAATCAAGAATAAACAGTCGGAATGCCACCTTGAATAGTTCTTCTTTGTGGCTTTTTCTCATAAACCCTCTCTCTTTTCTTTTCTCGGCGGCTAATTTACAATATTTTTGTCACATATTTCATTATTTGTGTTCTTTTTTTATTAAAAAGGAAGAAAAAAGGGATTCTTGCGGGAAAACAGCAAGCCACGGAGGGTGAGGGGTGTAAAATTGAAATGCCCCCTCTTCACAGAGGAGGCATTTCAATCTCAATAGGTATTAGCTTTTTTTAAGGTAAAAAGATTGTATTCAGGATAACGATGCAAAAATAGAGAATAATTGCAAAACTCCAAAACTTTTTGATATGTTAAAGAACATATTTTGCAAATTTCTTTGATTTTTGGCACATTTTTATGCTAAAGAGCAGTTGGAGATATCTTTAAACCCATTTATAAAAGCCTTGGCATCCATTCTTTTCTTACCTGCGAGCTGCAGCTGTTTGATCTCCAACAGTCCTTCTCCCGTCACCACGCAGAGTGTATTTTTATCGTTTACAATACTGCCAACCGGCAGTGACGGAGCATTTTTCGGTGAGATGGCCGCCTGATAGATTTTCAGCACGGTGCCGTTGTCGGCCTTTCCCTTCGTGTGCAACATGGTCCATGCGCCCGGCCAGGGAGAGAGGCCACGCACAAAGTTGCACACCTCGCGGGAAGACTTGGCCCAGTTGATACGGCAGGTATCGTTGAAGATTTTCGGTGCTGTATGGAGCGGTTCATCATTGACGAGTTGTTCCTGCGGTATCGACGGCACGTTGCCGTCGAGAGCCGCCACCAGGTCGACCGTGCGTAGGCACACCTGCGCCCCGAGATCCATCAGTCCGTTGTAGACATACTCCACATCCGCCTCTTCTGGAATGTCGAATGTTTCGCGCATGATGATGCGTCCCGTGTCGATGTCATGGTCAAGGAAGAAAGTGGTGACCCCCGTCTGCTTTTCACCGTTGATGATGGCCCAGTTGATGGGAGCAGCCCCCCTGTATTGCGGCAGCAGCGCGGCGTGTACGTTGAAGGTGCCGAAGCGCGGCATGTTCCACACCACTTCGGGCAACATGCGGAACGCCACCACCACCTGCAGGTCGGCGTGATACTGCCTGAGTGTTTCGACGAAGTCCTCGTCTTTCATCTTCACCGGTTGGAGCACGGGCAGGCCGTGTTCCTGCGCATACAGTTTCACGTCGGGCGCCTTTAGTGTGTTGCCATGCCTTCCCACGGGTTTGTCGGGTTGCGTCACCACCGCCACCACATTGTATCCGCCCTCGACGAGCGCCTTTAGCGAGCCCACGGCAAACTCCGGTGTGCCCATGAAAACGATTCTCAGGTCTTTCTTGTCCATATCTTTCTATTCAGGTGTGTTGTTTTATTATTCTTCCGAGTAGTCGGCCACCATCTTGCGATACATGGCATACATGCGAGTGCGGTTGATGTAGCCGATGAGGCGTCCGTCGGTATCGGTGACGGGCAAGATGGAAGCGTCGGTCTTGTCGAAGGTGTGCATCACATCCTCCATGGGGTCGTTCACGCCCAGCACACTTGGCGGCGGCACCATAATCTGTGCCACGGTGAAATGCTGGTAGAGTTCGGTGCGGAACATGAGATGCCTTATCTTCATCAGGTCGATTTCGCCGAGGAGCCGTCCCCCCATATCGAGCACGGGAAGGAACTCGCTACTGCTCATGCTCACCTTCTTGACGAGCTGTCCGAGCGTGAGGTCGATGGATAGCGGTGTGTACTGCCTGTCGATGATGCTCTCAAGACTCATCAGCGTGAGCACCGCCTTGTCGGTGTGGTGCGTAATCAGTTTGCCCTCCCTTGCCAGCCGCATGCCGTAGATGCTGTGCGGTTCGAAGATGATGATGGTGAGATAGGCACAGATGCTCACAATCATGAGCGGTATGAAGAGCTGATATCCCCCCGTGATTTCGGCGATGAGGAAGATGCCCGTGAGGGGTGCGTGCATGACGCCCGCCATGACGCCCGCCATGCCGAGGAGGGAGAAATTCTGCTCGGCCACATAAATCCCGAAAGCATTCACGTTCCAGAACCGTGAGAAGAAGAAACCGGCGAAAGCACCGATGAAGAGCGAAGGAGCGAAGGTACCGCCGCATCCCCCACCGCCGTTGGTGGCCGATGTGGCCAGCACTTTTGTGGCGAGCACGAGTCCCACGTAGAGCAGGAGCAGGTTGCCGTGCCCGTAGAAGAGCGAGTTGTTGAGGAGCATGCCCCAGTCGGCTTCCGTTCTGCCGTTGAGCAGGATGTTGATGCTGTTGTATCCTTCGCCGTAGAGTGAGGGGAAGAAGAAGATAAGTGCGCTGAGCGACATACCCCCCACGATGAGTTTCACATAGGGATGGTGTTTGAGCCGGCTGAACCCGTTTTCGCACAGCGTCATGATGCGGATGAAGTAGAGGCTCACCAGTCCGCAGAAGATGCCGAGGAGGATGGTGGCCGGAATGGCCTTCACCTGCCATATCCCCTCGGTATGGAACTCGAAGAGGGCATCGCTTCCCATGAGAATATAGGTGATGCAGGTAGCGGTGACACTGGCAATGAGGATGGGCATGAGCGAGGCCATGGTGAGGTCGACCATGAGCACTTCGAGTGTGAACACGAGGCCTGCGATAGGTGCCTTGAAGATGCCGGCAATGGCTGCCGACGCGCCGCACCCCAAGAGCATCAGGAGCGTCTTGCCGTCGAAGCGCAGTGCCTGCCCCAAGTTGCTTCCGATGGCCGACCCCGTGAGGACGATGGGCGCCTCGGCTCCCACCGAGCCGCCGAAACCGATGGTGATGGCCGAAGCCACCATCGACGACCAACAGTTGTGTCTCTTGATGCGGTTCTGCTTGCGGCTTATGGCGTAGAGAATGCGCGTAACACCATGGCTGATGTCGTCTTTCACCACATACTTAACAAAGAGCGAGGTGAGATAGATACCCACGACGGGAAAGACGAGGTAGAGCCAGTTGTATGTACGCACGTCGAACCGTGCGGTGAGCAGGTGCTGGATGACGTTGATGAACCAGTGGAGGAGACAGGCGGCGAAGGC
The DNA here is from genome assembly GCA_905235975.1 of uncultured Prevotella sp. GTDB lineage: Bacteria > Bacteroidota > Bacteroidia > Bacteroidales > Bacteroidaceae > Prevotella. Next base: position 998 of record CAJONT010000143.1, on the reverse strand, counting down.
AGCGAAAATGCCCACGAGGAAACTCACCGCAAGAAGTACCTGCCGGTCGCTGAAGTGCTTCTTACGCCACCGGTAGAGCCGTTCCTGCCATCCGTTTGATTCCTCTCCGTATGCTGTCATCAGGTTGTTGATTAGGGTTAGCGCAGGATGGCGACCTCGCCGTTGCTACGGAGTCGGACGATTTTAGACGGTTCGTGAGGTTTCTTCTCCTGCCGCCTTGAGGTACACACATAGTCGACCGCCTCAATCAGTTGCGGGTCGATGTCGCAGTAGTTGGATGCAGCCGGCTGGCCGCTGATGTTGGCACTTGTGGAAACGATAGCCTTTTGGAACCGGTAGCACAGCTCCTTCGAGAACGGCTCTTGGGTGATGCGCAGTGCGACGGAACCGTCGTCGGCGATGAGGTTCGGTGCCAGGTTCACAGCACCGTCGAGGATGACGGTAGTGGGCTTGGTGGCGTACTCAAGGAGGTCCCAAGCCACATTCGGCACATTGCGCACATATCGCTGCAGGCGTGCGTCGCTGTCGACGAGGCAAATCATGGCCTTCGAGTCGGAGCGCTGTTTAATCTGGTAGACTCTTGCCACTGCTTCGGGGTTGGTGGCGTCGCACCCGATGCCCCACACGGTATCGGTGGGATAGAGAATCACCCCACCCTTTCTCAGCACCTCTACGGCGTTGCGTATATCTTTGTCGTAATTGCTCATTCTATATGTTGTTCAAAGTGATGAAACAAAGTACAAAAATACATTATTTTTTGTTTTCGGCGAAATTTCGGGGCAAAAAGGTGAGGCACAGGGAGAAAAAGGATGGAAGAAACCTTGTTTTGCGTGTCACATAGTCGGTTGTGTAGTGTCTGTGTTTACAAGATTGAACTTTTCTTAAGTCAGAAATACTTAAAATGATAAATTTTGTCTAAAATATAATGATATATGGCAGAAAAAAATTATTTTTGCAGGAAATTTTAAGCAAATGAAGCCTTTTTACGCCATTCTATT
>CAJONT010000142.1 GCA_905235975.1 uncultured Prevotella sp. | reverse complement strand
ATGTGCGTGACATTCGTTTCGAAAACGTCAACCTGAAACTCTCGGAGCCAGACTTCCGTCCCGCCTTTGTGTTCGATGATGTGAAGGGTGCCAGTTTCAGCCGCGTCACAATGCCCCAGGCCGACCACAAGCAAGTGTTCCTCAGGAATACGGAGGGAACAAATTTAGAATGATATTTGCATCTTGCTTATGAATTGTCCGCACATCCTCGCAGAAAGGATGTGCGGATAATTTTTGCCCTGTGGTTGGGGCATGAAAAACCCTGCAGGCAAATCGCCTGCAGGGAAATATATTCAAGTAGTTTGTTTTTATTAGATTACATCCTCGTCAGCTACAGCATCCTGCCAGTTGCTGAACACCTGTACGGAGGCATCGTAGCCGGGATATCCGTAGTTCTGATGCAGTTCGGCATCCTTGTTTGATGTCCTTGCCTCGTCGGGGATGGGCCAGAACATGTTCTTCTTGTCGATGCGATAGTTGATGGCATTCTTGTTGGCAGTCACGTTCTTGGTGATACCGTCGTTGTAGAAGTTCTTGGTGATACAACGCTGGTACCAGAAGCTGCCGCCGGTTTTTTCGGTGCCGCTCTCCTGCGTAAGCTTGGAAAGGGTGTAGGTGTTGCCGGCCTTGTCTGGCTTGCCGCTGATGGCCAAGTCGAACGAAGCACGCACCAGTTCTACATGTCTCCACTCTTCCAGATAGAGCTCACGTGCCCGCTCGTCGAAGATGTCGTCAATGTCCACTTTCTCATAGAGTTGGTCGCAATGGGCACGCTGACGGATGATGTTTACATCTTTTGTCGCAGCGGTGATGTCGCCTAAGTAATAATTAGCCTCTGCACGCAGCAGGTAAGCCTCGGCCAGACGATAGAGGTAGAGGTCGCCCTTGCTGCCCTTCTGTGCACCGCGGAAACCGTCGCTCGACAGGTTGGCCTCCTGTACAGCATCGAGATAATAGAACTTGTAGAGGGGGATGTCGTACCAACGACGGATGGTATCGTTGCAGAGCAGGTTGCCTTTGTCGTCGAACTTCTGCAAGGGCTTGCCGTACCACTCTGTATCGGTGGGGTCGTTGTATTTCAGGTTCTCCATGTGCATCCAGTTGCCGTATTCCTCGCTGCGGCGCAGGTCGCCACGGTCGATGGACTCACTGTAGGCCGTGTTGGTGGTAATGTCCCAGAGGCCATACTGTGCCCAGGTGCAGGGACGGAACGAAGCCACGCCACGTCCGATGACACGCTGGTAGTCGGTAGCCGCACGCCAGTTGCCGTTGCGGCGGTTGTAGTTCTGCAGCGCCTGTTTGCCGGAAGGACTCTTGATGGCATTGTTGAACACGAATGGCGACATACAACGCATGATGGTGTAGCCCACCAGGTTCTCACCGCTGTTGGGGATACCGAGAATCAGCTCTTTGTTGGCAGTGTTGTAGACATTCTCGCCTCTGTGCATGTCCCAGATGACGTTGCGCTTGATGGTCCATGTCTTTTCGTCGTTGTTGCCGCCGGCCGGCTGTACATCCTCGCCGAAGGGTTCGGTCATCAGGGCAAAGCCGCTGTTGTTGATGAGGATGTCAAGTTGCTGCTTGGCATCGTTGAACTTACCCTCAGCCATCAAGATCTTGGCCAGCAGGAATCGGCAGGCTGCCTTGTTGACATAACCGCCGGGATATTCGTTGGTGTACTTGCCAATCTCCTGGTCGGGCACCCATTCCACGGCTTGTTTCATGTCGGCCTCAATCATTTCAAGGATAGCCTCGCGCTTGGTAGACTTGTAGCTCTGCTTGGGCACCTCCAACAGCTTGGTAATCAGGGGCACATCACCAAACTGGTGTACCAGTGCGTAATAGCGGAAAGCGCGATGGAAATAGGCGCGACCGATATACGCATTGCGTGTAGCCTCGTCAAGTGTGGTTACTTTCGGTGCATAGCCGATGATGGTGTTGGCATACTTGATGCCGGCATAGTTCTCATTCCAGAAGTGCATGATGCTGTGCATGTGTGTACCATCGTCGCTGGCACTGAGATAACCGGAACTGGGAATCAGGTCGTTGGCGATATCATAGATACCAGCCTGCTTGTCGGTGGCAGCCACCACGAGCATGTCGGAGAACAGGAACTCTGTGGCCACGGGCAGCAACACGTCGCTGGCAGTGGTGTAATAGAGCTTCAGGTTACGGTCGGCCTGTGCCAATGCAGCACTCAGACCAGACTCTGTAGAGAACGTCGTCGTAGGCTCAAAGAATGACAGCGGGTCAGGATCGAGCGCACTGTCGCTGCACCCTGTCAGAGTCGTTGCTGCACAGACGAACAGCATTCCCATCAATTTACTGCAATATTTTGTTGTTTTCATGTTCATATCGTGATTAGAATGTTACGTTAAGACCAAACGTATAGGTGCGGGTAGAGAAGCTCTGGTTCTCAGGGTCGCCGTAAATCCAACGGTCGGAATGGATGGTACCCAGGTTCTTCACATTGGCATATACCTTTACATTGCTGAGCTGCAAGGCTTCGACCCATGCTTTGGGAAGCGTATAGGCAACCGACAGGTTGTCGAAGCGCACGAATGAGCGATTGATATAGTAGTGCGGCTTGATGCCGTTGGGACCCTGTGCGTTCAGACGGGCATATTCCGTCTGTGGGTGGTCGGGTGTCCAGTATTTCTTCCAGGGCTGGTTACGCATACCGAAGTCGAGGAAGCCACCACCGTTCTCGTTGTTCAGGAAGGCATCGCCCTCAGAGCCACCCCACAGGTCGCTGGCATTCGATTTCCATCCGAAATAGCCATAGAGGCTGAAGCCCACGCTAAGGTTCTTCAGGATGGTGAAGTCGTTGCGCATGGAGAGGCGTGTGGGGGCAGTACGCTTGCCGAGGAACACCTTGTCGTCGTCATCGTAGTAGGGCTTGCCGTCCACGTCGTTGTCAGGATTGTTCCATACGATGGGGTCGCCCGGCACCTGTCCGTATTTGGCAGCCTCTTCAGCCTGATCCTGCTGCCATACGCCGAGAATCTTGTAGTCCCAGATTTCATCGATGGCATGGCCGATAAACCACTGGTTGCTCAAATCATCCTGCTCTACGCCGTTCTCATCGTAGTTGCCGTAGAGGTGCTTAATCTTGTTATTGTTATAGGAAAGGGTAAACTGTGTACGCCATTCGATGGTTGGGTTCTTGATGTTCACAGTGTTCAGGGTGAACTCGAAACCGCTGTTGTCTACACGTCCCAAGTTGGTGGTGATATTGTCGAAACCAGTGAATTTAGGCAGACGCTGGTTCATAATCATATCCTTGGTCTGCATCTGATAGTATTCGATGGCACCGGTGATGCGTCCCCGCAGGAAACTGAAGTCAAGACCCACGTTCCAAGCCTGTGATTTCTCCCACTCCAAGTTAGGATTGGCCAGACGGTCCACACGGAGGTAACTGCGGTCCACCACTGCACCATTTATGATATAATTGGCCCAGGTACCAGTGGTAAGGTTGGAGAGTGCCACATAAGGATTGGAGAGTGAGCGGTTACCGTTCTTACCGAAAGAAACACGCAGTTTTCCGTAATCCAGGATGTCGTCCCATTTCCAGAACTTCTCATTGGTGAAGGTCCAGGCAGCAGCCACTGAGGGGAATGTGGCATGCGGATTGTTCTGTCCGAAAGCGGAATAGCCGTCACGACGTACGCTGGCAGTCAGCATATAACGGTCGTCGTAGGTATATTGCAGACGTGCGAGCAAGGCATCTGCCGTCTCATGGGTGTCGTCTGTGCTCCATGTGGTGTTGTCCTTGTCGCCGGTGGTTGTATAGTGAAAGCCAAGCGCATCGGAAGGAGTGATGTTGCGGGTCGTCAGGTTGTCGCTCCAGTACTTGCGGTCCTCATATTCCTGTACGAGTGTCACCACTACATGATGCTTGTCGAAGAAGGTCTGGTCCCAGGTGAGGGTGTTGTTGAGCGAATAGTCGAAACGCTTGCTTGAGTTGCGGTCCACACCACGGCTTGTGGGATTGGAGTCGGGCTGTGCCTGTGAGGTGAAGTAACGGTTGTAGTACCACTGGTAGCGTGGTGAGATGTTGAATGCGTAAGTGATGTTGTAAGGCAGTTTCACTGTGGCATTGATGATGGTGTTCAACACGGTGTAGCCACGTTCACGGTCGCGATACTGTGCCTCCCAGTCGGCCTGGGTCTTGTACATGGTGTAGCGCACATCGGTCAACATATACTGCAACAGGTTGCCGTCGGCATCGTAGCGGTCGGCATACGGGCTGATGTCCATCAGGCCCGAAGGGTCGTTCAGCGTACCGTCGGTACGTTCTTGGAAATTCACGTTGGCACCCAGAGAGAACCATTTGTTGACGTCGCCGCTGATTTTCATGTTGGCGCGGTAGCTCTCATAACTGTTATGGTAGCGTGTGCCCTGATTGTTCAGGTAGCCTGCTGAGAGGTAGTAGTTCATTCTGTCGGAAGCACCGCTCAGGCTGGCGTTGTAGTCCTGCTGGAAACCTGTGCGATAGACATAGTCTTTCCAGTCTGTGGTATTGCCGGCCACGAGGTTGTCGGCCAGGTTGCCGAACATGTTGATACGGTGTGCCCAGATTTCCAGGTCGTTCATACCTTCCGTACCTGTGTCGTAGCCTCTCCACTGGTCGAGTGACACACCGGAAGGCAGGTCGTTGGGATTGCGATAGTATCCCACTTTGTCCTTCATGTTCTCCGTCTGGTAGGTAGCAAGACGGCCATTGGCATCCATGCCGTAGGTCTGCATCTCAAAGTAGTCTACTTTATGCTGCAAGTACTCCTCCGGTGTAAAGACGCGCTGATAACCGGCACGTGTCACGGCACCCACATTGGCGGTGAAATTGACCACCGGTTTGCCGTTCTTTCCTTTCTTTGTCGTAATGATGATGACACCGTTGGCAGCTTTGGCACCATAGATGGCAGCCGAAGAAGCATCCTTCAGCACATCGATCTGCTCAATGTCGTCAGGATTGATTTCCGAGAGCTCACCATAGAACTGCATGCCGTCGAGAATAATGAGCGGGTCGTTGTGTCCGCCGTCTGTGTAGACAGAGCGCTGGCCACGGATGTTGAGCGAACCGCCGCCCTTGGCATCATTGCTGTAGCCTACGTTCAAGCCGGCTGTGCCGCGCAGCACATCCTGTACAGTCTGTGGGTTCTCTGCTGCCAGGCGGTCGGGGCGTATCTGCACGACCGAACCGGTCAGGTCCTTTTTCTTCACCGAACCGTAGCCGATGACCACCACGCCTTCCAACTGTGCCGCATCCTCTGCAAGGACAATCTTTACCGGTCCGCTGCCTGTACGGACCTCCTGTGCTTTGTAGCCTACATAGGATACCACGATGGTGGTGCCGCTTTTCGACACGTCCAAAGAGAAGTTGCCGTCCAAGTCGGTGATGGCGGCATTCTTCGTTCCTTTCTCCTGCACGGTAGCACCGATGATGGGTTCGCCATTGTTATCCACCACCGTACCGCTGACCTTTGCACTCTGCTGAGGAGCCACGCTCTGCGCATCGGCAGCCTTCAGCACGTCACTGCTTGTCTCGGCTGAGACAGGCAATGGACATAGCATCATCCCGAACAAGGACAGTGCCAGCCATTTTGATTTTCCGAATAGTTGTTTACTCTTCATACAAATCGGTTTTTGTTAATATTAAGTTTGGTTATGGTAAATAAAATCGTAAATCAAATCAAGGGCAAATATATCATATTAATATTACGATGATGTCTATTATTCCGCCATATATATGTATTTGTCAGATTTGGCGAGATTCTGAACATGATGCTTGATAAATGCGATTACCTTTGTAATGTATGAAAAAGACAGTAATCGTAATAACATGTGCCCTTCTTGCCACAGTGACAATGCAAGGACAAGACTTGAAAAAAGAGTGGACTCGGACATTCGATGAGTCAAAAGTGCCGGCTTATACATTGCCGGATCCGCTGCTGTGTGAAAACGGGCAGCGTGTCACCACAGCAGAGCAGTGGGAGAAACAACGGCGTCCCGAACTGCTTAGGATTGTTACCACTTACATGTATGGGAAAGCACCCATCTTGCAGCATCCGCTGCAATGGCAGGTGGATTCGCTTGATACCAGGTTCCAATTTGAAAAGGGGAAGAAGCAGCCACAGTACACGCGCAAGATAGTGACCGTGTACTTGACCGACCGGCAGGCCGACGGTCCGCTGTTCCATGCGGAAGTCATCACCCCTAACGAGTCGGGCAGTCCCGTACCTCTTTTTATGATGTTCGGGGGTAACAAACTTGCCAAGGGCTTCGGCGCGACGGAGAAGATACTGAAACGCGGTTACGGCGTGGCAGTGCTCAACACCACAGAAGGGGTGCCCGATGGTGTAGACGCCTTTACCCGTGGTGCGATTCCCGCCTACTATGCCGATGGGCAGACCTACCGTCGCCCAGATGAGTGGGGCTGCTTGGCCGCATGGGCATGGGAAGCCAGTCGCCTGCTCGACTATCTGCAAGCCGATCCGCTGGTGGATGCAAACAAAGTGGCCATTCTCGGACACTCCAGGATGGGGAAGGCCGCTTTATGGACGGCGGTGGCTGATGAACGTTTTGCCATGGCTTTCCCTGTCAATTCGGGTTGTGGAGGTGGTGCGCTCTCACGTCGTATGATTGGTGAGACGGTATGGGCGATGAACGATCGTTTCCCCTACTGGACGTGCGACAATTACCAGCAGTTCAATATGCGCGAACAATATATGCCTTTCGACCAGCATTCAGTGATTGCCCTCATGGCACCGCGTCCGGTCTATCTCGCTACAGGGCAAGATGACAGTTGGGCCGATCCGCTCGGCGAGTTCTTGGCCGGTAAGGCAGCGGAACCCGTCTATGCCCTCTATGGGCGCAATGGCATAGGCTGCGATAGCCAGCCAGCTGTAGACAAGGCCATGAATGAGGGCTATATCGCCTACCATATCCGCACGGGTGGTCATGCCATCCTCGACTACGATTGGGAGCAGTTCCTCATTTATGCCGACCGCTTCCTTAAATAGGTGGATTTTTCTTAGGAAAATGTTGCAAATTAAGTTATAAAATTATATCTTTGTCTGTTAAATTATTTGTATTAGGAACGATGGACCTTAGAACCTTAGCAGGTCTTTGTGTGGCAATGGGGCTGTCTCTGTGGATGGCACCCATGCGTGCGGCCGATGTGGATGCCAATAAGATGGGTGCTGTGGGAGATGGACGTAGGATGAATACCGTTGTGCTGCAGCGTGCCATCGACAAATGCTCGGCATCTGGTGGCGGAACAGTGTATCTGGCACCAGGCAAGTACCTCTCCGGCGAAATTCAGCTGAAGAGTCATGTGGAACTGCGTTTGCCCAGAGGCGTGGAGCTGATAGGAAGTACTGCTTACACGAAGGAATATCCCCACCGGGCCTTCATCTATGCCGAGGACATTGAGGATGCCGGCATAAGCGGGGAGGGTACCATCAACGGCAATTCCACCCATCCTGAGGTTGTGGCACAAGGCTTTGTGGTGAACGATTCGAAGCGGCCCAATGTCATTTTCTTCAAGAATTGTCGCAACATGTCGGCCACAGGCATACGGCTCATCGACGGCGGTAGTTGGTCATTCCGCTTGTTCCGATGCGACGGTGTGGAAATAGACCGCGTCAGCATCCGCTGTCTGGCTATGGGCAACAACGACGGCATTGATGTGGATGCCAAGAATGTCATCATCTCCAACTGCAATATCGAGGCTGAGGATGATGCAATATGCTTGAAGAGCGATGATCCCAAGTTCATGCCAGAAAACATTGTGGTGACCAATTGTATCATCGCTTCCAACTGCAATCCTATTAAGTTCGGTACGGCATCGTATGCGGGCTTTCGCAATGTCTCCATCTCCAACTGTGTCATCAAACGTACGTCGGAGAGCCATATATGGAACTGGCCGCACGACTATCGTGGCATAAAGGAGGGTACGTTGACAGGATTGGCAGGCATTGCCATTGAGTCGGCCGATGGTGGAAAGATAGAGCATGTCAATATACAGAACATCACGATGGAGGGTATCATTACCCCCATCTTTATCGTGTTGAACCACCGCCGCGGCACTGACCCCATTATCCGCGACATCCACATCAGTCAGGTGACAGCCACGGCAGAGGGGGTGTTACCCAGTATGATAGTCGGCTCTCCCACTACGAAAGTGAGCGACATCACGCTGCGCGACATCTATGTGGAGCATCAGGGAGGCGAGCAGCCTATGACCGAGCCGTTGCCGGAAGCTTTGAAAGCCTATCCAGAGAACCGGATGTTCGGTCATCGCAATCCAGCCGGAGGCCTATACATACGCCATGCCCGCAACATAAAAGTCGACAATTTCAACATCCGTCAGCGTGAGACTGACTATCGTCCCGCCATAGTCCTCGATGACGTGGAAGACTTTCAGGGTTCAGATATTACATCAACAGGAAACGAATCGGATCTAATCAAAACCATTAATTAACAGAAAAAAGACATGAGTATGAAACACAAACTGATTGTAGCGGCCTGCCTTCTTGCAGGATGCACGGTCGTGAAGGCACAGAGTCTGAAATTGACCGAAGACAATATTGATGAGATTGTCAAGGCGATGACACTGGAGGAGAAAGCCCATCTTTTGGTGGGCGGTGACAACTATGATGCTCAAGGCAACCGTATTGACTACGTACCGGGAGCCGCCGGCCCCAGTCATGCCATTCCGAGACTGGGCATTCCTGCCACCGTGTTGACCGACGGCCCTGCCGGTGTGCGCATCTCCTCGCACCGAAACGGAACCGACCAGACGTTCTACGGCACCGGTTTCCCCGTGGGCATTGCTCTCGCCTCTACCTGGAATACGGAGTTGGTGGAGGAAGTGGGCAAATCCATCGGCAACGAAGTGCTCGAGTATGGCTGCGATGTGCTGCTGGCACCCGGCATGAACATCCATCGCACCCCGCTCTGCGGACGTAACTTCGAATACTACTCAGAAGACCCCGTCGTGGCAGGTAAGATAGCCACGGCCTATGTGAAGGGCATACAGAGCCAGGGTGTGGGCACGAGCATCAAGCACTTCTCTGCCAACTGTCAGGAGACCAACCGCATCAATGTAGATGAAGTGATGAGCCAGCGCGCCTTGCGTGAGATATACCTCAAACCCTTCGAGATTGCCGTGAAGGAGAGCAATCCCTGGACGGTGATGTCGAGCTACAATAAAATCAACGGCACATGGACACAGTCGTCGAGAGACTTGCTGAGAACCATCCTCAGGGAGGAATGGGGCTATCCCGGTATCGTGATGACCGACTGGACCAATGAACGCCGTACTTCATGGGACCGTGTGGCAGCAGGCAACGACTTGCTGATGCCGGGTCACGACTGGCAGGATGAAGACATCATTGCCGCCGTGAAAGACGGAAGGCTTTCGATGGCCGATGTGGATGCCCGCGTGAAGAACTTCCTGCAGTTTGTGGTACGCACCCCGCGCTTTAAGGGATACAAATACTCCAACAAGCCCGACCTTCAGGCGCATGCTCAGGTGACCCGCCAGAGCAGTACCGAGGGTATGGTGCTGTTGAAGAACGACAATGCCACGCTGCCCATCAAGTCAGATGGTCTGAAAGTGGCCCTCTTCGGCATCACCTCTTATGACTTCATCGCTGGTGGCACGGGTTCCGGCGATGTGAACAAGCCCTATGTGGTAGACCTGAAGACAGGACTGGAGAATGCGGGTTATCAGCTGAATGCTGAACTTGCCGCCTTCTACACCACCTACATGAATAATAAGGATGCAGAGCGCAAGGCTGCCGGACAGAGATGGAAATCGCAGTTCCCGGAACCTGCTGTCGAGCAGCGTATCATCAACCGTCAAGCTGAAATCAACGACTTGGCCATTGTGACGATAGGACGTCAGGCAGGTGAGGGACGCGACCGTGGCATAGACGGTGACTTCAACCTGACAGCTGAGGAGCGCGAGATGCTCCAGAATATCACCTTTGCCTTCCATGCATTTGGCAAGCGGGTGATTGTCATCCTCAATATGGGTAATGCCATCGAGACCGCTTCATGGAAGATGCTGCCTGATGCCATCCTCCTCGCATGGCAACCTGGACAGGAAGGCGGCAACTCTGTGGCCGACGTGCTTACGGGCAAGGTGTCGCCGTCGGGCAAACTCACGATGACCTTCCCCAACACGATTGCCGACCACCCCGCTTATCTGAACTTCCCGACAGGTCCCGGCAATAACCATGGCGACCGCCGCCGCAACGTCGACTATACCATCCATGAAGAAGGTATCTATGTGGGCTACCGTTATTTTACCACCTTTAACAAGAATGTGAGTTATCCCTTCGGCTTTGGCCTGAGCTATACGACCTTTGCCTATTCTGCCCCGAAGGTGAAGGCTGATAAGGACGGCTTCACCGCTACCATCACAGTCAAGAACACAGGCAAGACGGCTGGTAAGGAAGTGGTACAACTCTATGTGAACGCGCCGAAGGGTTCCTTCAGCGACAAGCCGGCACGCGAGCTGAAAGCCTTTGCCAAGACAAAGACCCTGCAGCCGGGTGAGAGCCAGGTGCTGACCTTCAAGGTGACTGCCTACGATTTGGCTTCTTTCAACGACCAAAAGAGTCAGTGGGAGACTGCAGCAGGCAACTACGACATACAGTTTGCCGCCTCCTCCGAGGATGTACGTGCCCATGCCGCCTTCAAGCAGGGCAAGGCCCAAACCTGGAGTGTGAACGATGTGATGAAACCCAACGAGCAATACAAAGATCCGAGAAACGTGGGTATTCCTGCCGTGCCCGGTGTACCGAGCGGACTGGAACACGTAATTGGAGTGAACTGATTTTAAAGGTTCTATTAATTCTGGAACACTGCCTTTCAGAATTCCAGAATTAATAGAACCCACCTTTACAACGATTCATCTTTGAACTTGTGCTTCTCCCTGTATTCCTTCGGCGTCATTCCATATTGCCTGCGGAAATCATTGTAGAATTGTGTACGGGTGTTGAAGCCACAGTCGAATATAATCTCTTGAACCGTCATGTTGGTGGTCGTCAGCAGTTTTGCAGCGGCCTCCACACGATGGTTGCGCAGGAACTCCTTCGGAGAAGGCAGTTCCATTTCCTTGAACCAGCGGTAGAGATTTCTGCTACTTGTATGCATCAGGTCGGCCAGTCCTTCCGGAGTCAAGTCGGAGTCGCCTAAGTGGGCATCCAATACTTTGGTTAACTCCGCAAGGAATTCTCTGTCCTCGTTTTTCATTAACTTGCCGGCAGTATACGTGTAGGCACTTGCCGAGGAGTTGTAGTACTCTTTCAATATGGCGCGATTCTCCAACAGACGGTTGATTGTAGCCCGCAAGTAGTTGATGTTGAAAGGCTTGCTGATGTAGATATCGGCACCGCTCTCCAATCCCTCAATCTTCTCTTCTTCCGATGTCTTGGCAGATAAGATAATCAGTGGGAGGTGCATAGTATGCTTGTTTTGTTTAATGCTCTGGGTGAGGTCAAGACCATTGATGCCCGGCATCATGATGTCGGTGATGATGAGGTCGGGCGGTGTTTCCTTAATGAGGCTCAGACCCTCCTCTGCATGGGTAGCCGTTACTACATGATACTCCTCAAGACAATCCGTCAGCATATCCAAGATATCCTGATTGTCGTCTATTACCAAGATGGTGGCACCCTCTTCCGACGGCTCTTTCCCGGCGGTGGGGCGAACAGGGGCATCTGCTGGCTTATGCTCTGCCTCTCTGATTTGGGATAGTAAGGGATTTTGTATATAGTCCTTAGCGGTGACAACCTCTTCGGATGTGCCCTCCGGAAGAGACATCTGCGGAAGCCTTACGATAAATTTTGCAAATTCGCCAACCTGGCTGTCAATCTCGATGGTACCACCTAACTTCATGACCATTTTGTGGCAGATGGCCATGCCGAGGCCGTTGCGGGATGTCAGTCCGCGTGTGGTACCCTCGTCCACCTGTTCGAAGATGGTGTAGTAGTTGAAGATACGCTCCTTGTCTTCAGGTGCAATGCCCTTGCCGGTATTGTAGACAGACAGGCAAAGGTCTTCGTCGGCCACCGACAGATGGACGCTTACCGTTCCGTCTTTATGGGTGTACTTGAAGGCATTCGACACTAAATTGCTGACAATGCGCAGTAGGGCGCGTTCGTCGGTGTTCCAGATGATGTCTTCGGCGATGTCCTGCTTCAATGTGATGTTGTTGCGGTCGGCAATTTCCTGATAGGCATTGGCCGTATCCGATACAAAGCTCGACACGTCGACTCGCTTGATGGTGATAGAATGGTGACCTGTGGTAACTCGGCGGAAGTCGATGATTTCTTGAATCAAGAAGTGGATACGGCTGAGGTTTTGTTCAATCTGTCTTATGTATTTCTTCACGAAGCCATCGGTACCTGCATAACTGAAAATGCGTTCGCACGGACCATAAATCAAAGTCAGCGGCGTGTTCAGTTCATGCACCACATTGGTCAGGAAGTTCAGCTTCTCCTCGTACATTTCATCACGGTGCTGTTGTTCCAAACGAGCCAACTGCTCCTGCTGTCGGTGTTGCTGCCGCCGCCACATCTGTCTGATGAGGTAGACTAAGATAAGTGCGATGATGAGCAAATAGAGCAATTTGCTCCACCATGCCCAATACCATGGGGGTGTGATGTGGATGTGAAGGTTGAATGTGGGGCTCTCCTCACCTGTCACCGGGTTCTTGTATTTCACATAGAGTGTATGGTTGCCGGTGGGCAGGCGGAAGAAACTGATTTCTTTCTTCACCCCGTTTTTTATCCATTCTTCACGTGGTGACATGCGGTAATAATATTCCAACTCGGGCTCGTCGCTGTAGTTGAGCGAAGCCAAGGTAATGCTGAACGTGGCTTGCGTGTAGTCAAGATGCAAGGTGGGACTACTGCTGTTAGGGTCGAGATATTTGAAGATGTTGTCCTCACGTCCAAGGATGGTGAGACCTGTGTAAACGAGTTGTGGAGTCGTTTCTATCCTTGGCGGACGTTCGTTGTAGTGCAGGATGGAAAATCCTTTGGTGCCGCCAAAGAAGGCTTTGTTATTGGTAAAGACAGCCGCCCCGTCGCAGTATTCCGATATGTTGTAGTCGTCGTAGATGACGACAGATTTAGGATTCCCCTGCAAGAAACAGGCGATACCGTTGTTGGTTGTGGCAATCACATTGCCGTTGGAAGTTTCCAGCAAGGCATGTATGGTGTTGTTGGGCAGCCCCTCATTGGTTGTGAGATAGGATTCTGTTCCGTCTTTATGCTTTATGACTATTCCGCAACCCGTGCCAATCCATAAGTCTCCGTCCACCCACAATACGGCAAACACATCGTTCAGGCTTTTGTTGGTGAATTGGTCTTTGGGTGGCACATGGGTCAGTTTGTCGTTTTTGATGGTGAACACGCCCTTGCCTCTGTTGGCAAACCACAGCTGTCCTTGGTCATCGTGTGTCATCCCAAAGAAATAATTCGACGACTGTTTTCCACCATCCAGAATGTAGTGGCGGAAATTGCCCAGCTGAGGTTGACTCTCAGTCCCACCTATTTCAGCCTGATAGATACCCTTTCCGAGGGTGACAATCCAAAGGGT
>CAJONT010000141.1 GCA_905235975.1 uncultured Prevotella sp. | reverse complement strand
TCGCCGGCGGGACGTTCCGCACCTGTGGCGGCATCGAAGAGGAAATTGGTGGCCCACAGTGTGAGGCAGTCTACCAGTACCACCCTGCCCGACAGGTCGTGGCGACTCAGCCATCGCTCTTCTTCAATCGTGGTCCATTGCGGACCGCGATACGCCTGGTGCTTCAGTACCCTCTGCCTGAAGTCTTCGTCCCAGATGTGGGCGGTGGCCAGGTAGATGGGATTTTCGGCCATCGACAGGGCTGTGCGCTCGGCATACCGGCTCTTGCCCGACCGCTGGCCACCAGTAATTAAGATAATGCGTCTTGCCATCTTGTTTTTAATAGTTTCGAATGGTGCTAACAGCATACAAAAGTATAGAAAAAACTCCAATATCGGTTATTATTTCAAAGAAAACTGTTTCTCAGCACGATGGATTTCCCGGGCATTTATATCCCATCGCGCTAATTGCTTTTTACACCCCGTGTTATGCAATAAAGGTTTTCCACTCACGTTTATAATAAGGTATATAACAAAACTGAACAATGGAGTTTGAAAAAAGCAAAATAGGACGTTATGAGTTTCTCGCAGAACCCTTCCACTGCGATTTTTCCAATCACCTGCTGATGGGACACCTCGGCAACCACCTGCTCAACGCAGCCGATTTCCACTCCAACGGCAGGGGATTCGGCATGCTCTATCTCAATACCATCCACAGGACGTGGGTGCTCTCAAGGCTTGCCATCGAGATGGATGAGATGCCGGCGGCCTACGACCGCTTCGCCGTGGAGACATGGGTGGAGAGTGCCCGCCGCTTCTTCACCAAGCGCGATTTCAAGGTGCAGGATACCAAGACCGGCAAGGTCTTCGGCTACGGACGCTCCATCTGGGCCATGATCGACACGGAGACACGGCAACCGGTCAACCTTTTGGAGGTAAGAGACGGTCTGCTTGAGAAATATGTGGATGATAATCCATGCCCCATCGATAGGGAGTCGAGGGTCGCCATGGGACACGATGCCAAGCGGGTGGGCAGCATCACGGCCTCCTACAACGATATCGACATCAACGGCCATGTGAACAGCGTCAAATACATAGAGCATGTGCTCGACCTCTTCCCCCTTTCGCTGTATCAGGAGAAGCAACTGAAGCGTTTCGAGATAGCCTATGTGGCTGAGGCACACTACGGCGATGAACTGCGGTTCTACTGCGAGAGCGACGACCGTTTAGAGTATCGGGTGCGCATCACGAGGCGCAGTGCCGACAGCGAAGAAGAAACGGAGACATGCCGTTGTATGCTCCGGTTCGCCGACAGATAGTCACATTATTAACCCTAAAAAATAGATTTTATGAAGTTAAACAAACGTTTTTTCTTGTTGTTGTCAGTACTTTTGCTTACACTCCCTTCCATGGCACAGCTCCGCTGGGGTCTGATCAAGGAAGAAGGCGGATTCACCAACGTGCGCAAAGGACCGGGTGTGAATTACGAGATTGTCGACCAGATACCCGATGGCATGTTCATTCAGTTCTCTGCCGGTACCAAGGGATGGTACAAGGTCTATGAAACTTACACCGACGACACTCCTCCGAAGATGAAGGGGTATATGTCGGCCAATAAAATTGTGGTGCCTCAGAAATCGAGTGTGCAGAAGCGTATTTGCACGGTAAGAGACGAGGATGGTTATACCAACGTGCGCAAGGGTCCCGGCACCAAATATGAAATTGTCGATAAGGTGCGCGACGGCAGTTTTGTACTCATCAGCGGCGATTATGGTGACAAGTGGTACAAGATATATACGCAGAAGGGTGCCTTCCGGGGGTATATAAGTGCCAGCAAATTGGTCGACATGGAGTCGCCCGCATTCTGACACACAAGTGCGCCGCATCAGCGGCGCAACGACACAAAACCACCATCCACAACGACGCTCTCTTCGCTCACCAAGGCGGAGAGAGCGGCGTTTATTTTATCGGTGGGAAGATTCAGAGTGAGTATCTCACGCAGGTGATGGCGGTTGCCGTCGGCCAACAGCGCAAGCACCTGCGTCTTCACAGGCTGTGTTTGGCGCTCGTCCAAGTGGTCGGCGCGGTGGCTCAGGCACACGTCGCACTGTCCGCAGTCGTGGTTGCTCTCCTCGCCGAAGTAGCGCAGCAGTTGGCGGCTGCGGCATATCCCGTCGTGGCTGGCATAGGCTGTCATGGCCTCTATGCGCTTGATGTATTGAGCCTTGCGGTTTTCGTAGACGCTGGGCGGGATGAGAAGGTGTTCTCCATCCTCTCGGCGCACACGGTAGGTGATGGAGGGCATTTGGCGGCGGGGGATGAAGTCCAGAATATGGCGGCGGTTCAGCTCCTTCAGCACTTCGTAGACGTGGGCGGGCGTCATTTGGGCATGACGCGCCACGGTGTGCTCGTTGATATAGCAGTAGTCCACGAACAGACCGCCGTAGTTGCGCAGCAGGGCGGTCACCACACGCTCTTCCTCCTGTGAGATGCGCTCCAGGAGATAGAGGTCGTCGCGATGCAGCAGGAATATAAGGCGCGATGCGTTCTCCGGGTTCATGTCGTATTCGATATAGCCGGAGCGGTCGAGCAACTGCAGCGAAGCGTCCACTTGGATGGGGAAATGCTTGAAGGTGCGGCAGAACTTGTCGATGTCGAACTCGAACATGCAGCCGGCACCGCTTCCTATGCCCACCTGGTAGAAGTAGCACAGGTGGTCGTACACCTTCCGCACATATTCCTTCTCCGGGAAGTTGTCGGAGATGCGCTTGTTCAGTTTGCGGCGGTCGCCCTCGTTGTAGAGCAGCACGGCATACGACTTCAGACCGTCGCGCCCGGCACGTCCTGCCTCCTGGAAGTAGGCTTCTATCGAGTCGGGGCTGTCGGTGTGCAGCACAAGGCGCACGTCGGGCTTGTCGATGCCCATGCCGAAGGCGTTGGTGGCCACCATCACGCGCACTTTGTCGTCCTGCCACTGCTGCTGCCGCTCGTCTTTCACCTCGGGGTTCAGACCGGCATGGTAGAAGGTGGCGCTGATGCCTTGGTCGTTGATGTACTGCGCCAGGTCTTTGGCATGCTTGCGGCTGCGCACATATACGATGGCGCAACCGGGCATGGCATTCAGTATGTGTATCAGCTCACCGTACTTGTCGGCGGTCTTGCGCACCACATA
>CAJONT010000140.1 GCA_905235975.1 uncultured Prevotella sp. | reverse complement strand
TGCTCACACTGGGACGCTGGGGCAGGTACGCAAAATTCTCCAATGCCAGCTGCAGCGATGCAAGAAGATAGACGGGGCGAGGATGTGCGGCCAACAGCACCGGATGCGCCGCCTCGTCCATGGTGGGTGCCGCACCCACAGGCGTCATGCCCGCATCGCGCACCTGCTGCCATGTGTCGGCCAGCCCTGCCCTGCCCTGGTCGATGCTGTGGTTGTTGGCAAGATTGAGATGAGTGATGCCATGCCTTCTAAGCACCGGCAACCACTCTGGTTCCCCTCTGAAGATATACCATTTCTGTACAGGCATCTTCACCTTTGTGGCAGGACATTCCAGATTGGCCACCACGATGTCGGAGGCTTGAAAGAGCGAGTCGACGCCAGCACTGAAGAGCGCGTCGACCCCTATGTGGTCTATAAACTTGCGAACGCCGCGGTCGAGCAACACATCACCTGTAAAAGTCACGACGAGGGTATCGGGATTGCCGAGCGAGTCCCCTTCTGCACGACACGACCCTGCTGCTCCTATGAGGAACAGCAGGGCCGTAAGGCACTTGCAAACAGTATGTGCTGTACACATCTTAACACCCAGAGCTGTAGAAGATAAGTTCATTGAGCACCGGCTTCTCATTGGAAGGGATGGTGATTTCCTTCATCCACGAGGGTTTTCCTGTCTCAGGATATTGTTTCAGGTGATTCTGCCATTCTTCGTCGTTCATGCGCTGTTCATCCACTGGGCGTTTGAACTCACGGTAAGAGAAGACCGCCCCTCGCATGAGATAGAGATAACCGCCAATCTCCACCACCACATATATTTCATTGGCTGGTCCAACACCCTCGTACAGAATCGACTGTTCGGGGTTGTTAAACCCGTTGGCGGTATACACATCCGCCACAATGGCAACCGACTTGTCGGTGCCCTGCACGTCGTCCCAACCCAAGAGATACATATCGGGTTCCTTGATAAGACCAAGAGAGATGTTCTCGAAGGTGGCACCGATATACCTGATGTGCTCGTACTCACCCTCATCGAGCGGCTTGCCTGCCAACTCCTTCTCACTGACATGGAGGAAGAACTCAGCCTCCTCAAGCATGGGGGCGCACACATTCTCGATATCCTCGTTCAGAAGGCCGTGTCGGCGGAAGAGCGCCTCCGTATCCTTGAAAAGGTCGACAGCCTTGCGCCAGAAGGCCACATTGGGTTCCACATAGCCTTTCACGATGGGTGCCGGGAGCGAGCCGTCGCCGCATTCGGCCGCAAAGGGCTGTTTGGCATAGAGGATGGCATCGTGCTTGAGTTCCGCCCAACTGGCAAGCGAGGCGTTCAGGTTTTTCTTGTCCCAGGCCTCTGTCTTCATGAAGTAGGGATACCGACTGTCCTTGGCGTTGTTGAGCATATTGAAAGTCTCCATCCACCGGGTAGAAATGGATGCCGACCAGTTGTTGTTTTTCATCATGCTCTTCATCTTCTCGAGTGCCGGTTTGAAGCCTTCCCAACGGGTGTCCTCTTTCAGTTCCTTAAGCAAGATGCGCTCGGCGGCAGAACTGCCAAAGGCAGCCATCACATCAAGGCCGGAGGGTACGTCGCGTTTGGTGGGATTGTTCTTATAATCGCACATTTCCTGCATCACCTCGGCATCAGGCTGATAGCGCTGCGGCATGAAGTTCACCTTGTTGCGTCCGCTGCGTTCGAAGTAGGGACGGATGCGCGTCTGTTTCTCTCCCAGAGCATCCACCTCATCGGCAAAGGCCGTGAGCTGTTTCTTCTTGGTGGCCAATGACTCGAGCGTATAATTGCCTTTCTTCATAACGTCGGCCACCTGGAGGATGGTGACATTGTCGGGGGCTCCCATGAGATAGACGATGATTTCATCCACGTCGTTGTAGTCCTTCCTGAGCGAGGCGTTGTTTCCCACAGCATCGGCGATGACGGCAGCCCTCAGCATGTGATGCAGTTTGTCGGTGCGGAAAGGCACGCTCTGCAACCACATCATACCCCTGAAATAGCGTTTCACCACCTCGCTGCGGGTATAGTGTCCGCGGGGGCGGTACAAGCTGTAAGGATATTCCGTGTTGGGCAGTTCAAGGAAATCAGAGAAGCCATTCTCGCTTTCCATCACCTTGTCTATTTCATCCTGTGCCATCTGTTTCAGGTCGGGAGCCACTTCTAACAGGTTTTGAGCACTGAAGAGGGCATGGGCCACAGCGAAGAAGGCAGCGTCCCACTCTGCTGCAGCCTTCAAATCCTTGTTGGATGTATTGTTGGCGCGTCCTCTCATCTCCTTGTAGAGGAAGAGGGAGAGGTCGGTCATTTTCTTGTTGAGGCTGTTCTCCTCCACCCTGCGCATCATGGTGTCGAAGAAGAGATGATAGGCCTGCAGATAAAGGTCGGCAGTGACAAAACTGGGCAACATATTGTAGTCATTGGCCTCATAGACCTGAAAGAGTTGCTCATGGTCGGCTTCCTGAATGCAGAATCCTTGCCGCGTCAACATGGAGCTCATGGCAGGCGACATCTTCTCCATCTGGTAAGAATTAACCAAGTTGTCGATATTGACAATACCCTGCGGGGCCTGGAAATTCTTCTTGAGCAGTTCCTGCTCACGTGCCTTAAGGCGGTCCATGAATGCAGACTCCTTGGCGGTGTACTGGATGGGCGGCGCTTCTTTCCCCTCTAATTCACATTCATATCTTTCCCAGCACAATTTCTCATACCACGACGTAGTATTGAACACCCCCCGCAATTCGGCATTGGTAAAGAGGAAACCTTTACTGGCAGGAATGGCATTGCGGAGCACCCTGAGTTCGGCCACGCTCAGTTGCGAGATATCCATGTCAAAGTTGATTTTCTTGTTCAGGTTCTCCACATTGACATGCCCCTTCCCCGGCAATATACAGGGAGTCACGGGACGGTCGGGATAATCGTCATACTGCGCACAGACTGCTACAGTCCACAGCGCAAGGCAGAGGAATACCAAACACTTTTTCATAATGGTAATTTTTTATGGTTAATATAATTGCGTCTCTCCATAGAAGACACGGAAAGCCTCCTCCTTGTCCACTCCCTTTACGATGAAGCCGTCGGCACCGAGTCCGAACCCCCTCCACTGGTGGCGGAGCACTGCATAGCGGCCGTCGGTGGTGGTCTGCAGTGTCCATACCTTTCCGTCGACGAAGCGGAAGTCGCAGAGGATGCCGCCGAGACGGCTGCCCATCCACAGCGGACGTATCCTGCCGTTGAGGTTTTTGAAGATGAAAAGCCTTCTTGCCAGAGTGGGGTCGAAGCGTGTCGTCTTCTCTACGCCCACAAGCACATCCTCGCTCCCGTCGCCGTCCACATCGCCGGTGCACCAACCATACACTGGGAATCGCAGGAGCCAGCAGTCGGTGGTGCTGTCGGTGTGCAGTTCTATGTATGAGAGGCTGTCGCTCACAGTGCGCAGGTTGAAGCGCTGTGCGGCAACCTCTCGCGGCACCATCCAGAGGATAGCGATGAGGATGCTACAGATGGCGTGCGATATCGGCATCCAAATCCTTGATTTGCGCCGGGCCCATCACTACACTGTTATCCCGACTGATGATAAAGTCGGCAGGCAGGCTCTCAACCTGCATGAGATACGTTCTGCTGGTGCCCCGTTCGTCGCGTACGGAAATCCAAGGCAGTGCAGCCGTCTGCGTCTTCCAGAAGTGGGCATCCTCATCGAGACCCACCTGATAGATTTCGAATCCGCGGTCATGGTACTTGTTGTAGAGTTCACGCAGGGCCAGTATGCGTGCAGCGCTCCCCTCCGAGGCAAAGACATGGAAGTCGAGCAATACCACCTTGCCCTTAAGGTCGGTGAGCCGGCGTATCTGTCCCTTGTTATCGGTGAGAACCAGATCGATGATATTGGCCACTGTCACCTTGCTGGTGTCAATGTTGTTCCATTCGGTGTATCGGGCCTTCACGATGCGCTGGGTCCTCTGACTCTCAATGGCGATATTGTGCAGGTTCTCACCACGCACAGAACCCGGGTAGAACTGATCCCAGCAGGTAGCCACGGCAGCAAAGGCCTTCACATCGTCGGCATATTTTGTCGGGTCGAACACCATGTGAAAGGCACTGCCCACAACGATGCCCTGGAAGAGGGCGAAATAGCTGTAGGCACGCATCGGCTCGCGGTACACATAATCGCGGCACACCTCAGCCTTATACTCCGCCATGATACGTTCTATGCTGTCTTTCACAGCACGGGCATTAAGGTCGGGTGCCTGCAGGATGCGCTGGGCACGTGCCTGCAGGTCCATCTGCTTGAGTGCAAGTTCCTTTATCTTAAGGCAGTCTTCACTTCCCTCCACCTCATATTGAGAGGCCATGGTGGGATACTGAGCCTTGACGGTTATCTGCTCTGTGCTGTCCACCGAGATATTGATAATCTCCTTGGCTATGCGCAAGCGGTAGAACTCAGGAGCACCCGGTGTAGTGCCGCTGAAGGAGAAGGAGCCCTCGGCATCGAGTTTTACAGAGTCGACCACCTGCGGCCCGTTGAGCGCCATATTCTCGAAATAGAGGATAGAGTCGGCAGCTTGCGCTATTTGACCACTTACTTTGAATTTCTCTTTCGTACAAGAGGAGAAGCACACTGCGGCCACTGCTACAGCAAATAAAATCTTTTTCATTTCAATTCAATATTGTCCTATGTTGTGATTATTCTGTCAGTTGAAATAGTACTTCACGCCAATCTGTATTTTCCAGCACTGCCCGTAGGAGTGGTTGTAGTCCCATGTCTTCACGATGTCGGTGCCGTCGGCGTTCTTGCGCATGGAGAACCAGGGCACACCGTTGGCATCTACCTTGTCAACCTTCAGGAAGGAGCCATACTGGCAGGTCGACATGTTCTTCGACACGCCCCACTTGGAATTGAAGAGGTTGCCTGCGTTGTCAATATCGGCGATGACCTGGAGGGTGTGACGCGTATTGCCCACCTTGAGTGTGAAGTCGTGAGCATAGTGCACATCGAAGCGGTGCACAAAGGGAGCGAAGGCACTGTACGCCTCAGCATACTGTCCGCGGTGGTTGCGCAGATACTTGTCCTGATTGACGAAAGCCCAGAACTTGGGGCGGTCTGCATCATTGGTGAAATGGATTTCGCTGTCATCGCGCGGGATGTACATCAAGTCATAGGCTATTCCGTCGCCGTTGACGTCGCCGTTATAGTAGAAGCTGTATCCCGAGGGGCTGTATCCGCTGTAGAAAATAGAATAATGGTCTTTGCCATACTTGTAAGAGACGGATGCGATGACACGGTTGGGGATGGTGCTGCTGGTATTATGGAGACTGGAGTAGTTGGGACCGTCGACGGTATATAGCGACGACCATGCCGAGCTGGCATTGCTGCCGGGCATACCGCTAATCTCCTTGCGCACGGTGTGCGTATAAGCAGCCATGATGCGCAGGTCTTTGATGGGTTCTGCGTTCAGGGTGATGTTGGCCAACCATCCATAGCCCTTGTGCGTATTGGTGAGTACGCAAGCCGTGGTGATATCGGAGTGATACATATAGTCGGAAGGATATATCATGCGGTTGTCGGCCCCGGCAAGACGGCTCCATCCTTCAGCCTCCTTGATGTTCCAGTTCTCCAGACAGACATCTTCAAGCATATCGGTGTAGGTGAGTTCTCCCGTCAGGGTGAGCGGGAACGACACCGGAAGCTGGTAGTCGACAGCCAGGGTGCTCTTCCACTCCTGCGACATCTTGAAGTTCTTGTCCACCCCCACGATGGCACTGGGCAGCACACCTTCGGCAGGCGTGATGGTGGTGGGTGTGCCAAGCAATTCTATCATCTGGTCGACATCGGTCACGATACGTCCTGCAAACTTGTCGAGACGTTCATCGCGTGAGGTCACCACACCATTTTTATAGCGTGTGGTGGCGGTGGCGAGGTTCTGCACCATACCTGAGTTGGTAGGCATATTGGTGAAGAATACGAGTGGCAGACGTCCGGTGAAGATACCGGTACCGCCACGCACCTTCAGCGTCTTGTTGCCAAAAACATCCCAGTTGAATCCTAAGCGGGGCGATATCTGGATATTGCTGTCAGGCCACTTGCCTGTGTCCACATGACGGCCGTTGAAGTCGACTTCATAGATGGCATTGTTGCGCATGATGTCTTTGTCATCGTACACAATGTTGTCGAACCTGACACCTCCGGTTAGTTTCAGGTTGGTCAGTACGTTCCACTCATCCTGGAAGTAGAATCCGTACTGGTGTTTGTTCACCTCGGCGGCAGGATTCTTGTCGCCGTTGTAACCATAGGTGAGACTCACCGACTCGGGAGCGGCACCGGAGAGGAAGTCGTCGAGCGAGCGGTAGCGGTAGTAACCGGTACCATTTCGCATATAGGAGTTGAGCGCCATCTGGTGTTCATAAGCGAAGCCCGCCATAATTTTATGGTTACCCAGATAATAGGTGAAGTTGTCGTTCACGGTGAGTGCCTGGTTTTTCACGGCATTGTTCCATGTGAAGAGCTCATATCCCAGGCTCATGTAGGGTTCAAGGGTCTGCGTGACGGTGCCGTCGGCAGTGGTGGTATAGCCAGCAAGGATGTCGATATGGGGGAAGGGAGCCGAGTTGCTGCCACGCTCATCGCGAATGTCGGAATAGGTGACGGTGAACTGATTGTTCATATTCGCCCCGAAGCGGCTGTTAAGGTCGGCCGACACCGAAGTAATCTTATTCTCCAAAGAATAGAAGTTGTTGGCAAAAGCCATGGAATACTGCGACACGCGGTTGCCGGTGAAGCGCGTGCCCACATCGGCAGAACTGTTGTTGCACGTCATCCAGGATTCATTTTGCGTATAGCTGTATCTCAGCGCAAGGTGATGGTCGTTGTTGATATTCCAGTCCAGACGTAGGAGATACTTGTCGTTGGTCTCATCGGCGGGGAAATCGGTATAGGAGCCCGTGTCGTAGCCATAATTCTCAGCCAGGAAGTTTCGCACGTTTTCCATGTCGCTCTTCTTGGTGCGCGAGATAAACTCGGTGGGGTTGGCCACACCGTCGTCGGAAGCCCGCCAGCGATTCACCACTGTGGGTTTGAAGACATGTTCATAGTTGGCGAAGAAGAAGAGTTTGTCCTTGAGGATGGGTCCGCCGAGCGTGAAGCCGTAGGTAGTGAGGCGGTCGCGCCCCGGGTCGGCCATGGTGAGGTCGTCCACCCTGTTGCCGTGCATGTTCTCATTGTTGTAGTAGACATAGGCAGTTCCCTTCAGGGTGTTGGTACCCGACTTGGTGATGGCATGGATGTTGCCACCCATGAAGTTGGTCTCTCTCACATCGAAGGGCGACACGGCCATCTGCATTTCCTCGATGGCATCCATGGAGATAGGGGTGCCACCGCCGGGCAGACTGGAAGAGAGTCCGAAGTTGTTGTTGAAGTCGGCACCGTCAAGACGGAAGTTGACGGTACGGCCGTCGGCGCCGCCGAGGCTCATTCCGTTGGCATACGGCGACATACGGACATAGTCGGTAATGCTTCTCGTCACGGTAGGCATTTCCATTATCTGCTGGTTGGTGAGGTTGGTCGAAGCACCCGTTTTCTCTGTTGAGAATCGTGATGACTTTCCGCTCACCACAATCTCGTCGAGCACCGATTCATCCTCCGAAAGTGCCACATTAAGGTTATAGTTTTCACCCAGGCTGAGATTGACACCAGTGTAGTTTCTTGTAGAGAATCCTACATAAGAAACAGAAATCCGATAAGGTCCGCCGACCCTCATACCTTGGATGTTGTATCGTCCGTCGGCATTGGAAACGGAAGCATACCGAGTACCGGAAGGCTCATGGACAGCGATGACCGTTGCGCCGACAGCCGTTTCACCTGTACTTTTAAGGGTCACTTTTCCGCTCATTGACGAGGAAGTAATCTGAGCCGTCACTTGGATGGTAATGGCAAGCAACGAAGCCAACAAGAATAGAATACGCTTTTGCATTGTTAATTGGTTTATGGTATAGATTAGCTACAATCGAAATCGTAACATACTTTATGCCGCAAAAATACTTAAAATATTCCAAACAAGGATGAAGAAAAGTAAAATTGTGCATAAAATTCTATAATTTTGCAGTTGCTATGGAAGGAAAAACTTTCTGCCATTCATCGCTCAGTCTGTTTTGGCTCTTCGTGCTGCTGTCAGTATGCAACACGGGGCATGCACAAAGCATTGACTTAAGCGGCACATGGCATTTTGAAACAGACAGAGAGGGGACCCTGTCCCCCAACGCCCCGTTGCGGCAGCGAGTGAAATTGCCCGGTTCCATGCTCACCAACCATTTGGGCGACAAGGTGAGCATCGACACCCGTTGGACAGCCAGTATTTATGACTCATCTTTTTTCTTCAACCCCCACATGGAGCGATACCGCCAACCGAAACACGTGTCGCTGCCTTTCTTCCTGACCCCTGAATACCACTATGTGGGCACGGCTTGGTACAGCAAAAGCGTCACTGTGCCCAAGCAATGGCGCAAGCGGCGCGTGGTGTTCTACATGGAGCGTCCACACATAGAAACCACGCTCTACGTGAACGGTCTGGAAGTGGGGCACCGCATGAGTCTGAGTACGGCGCACGAATATGACATCACCGACTACGTGCGGTTCGGCCGCCAAAACACGATAACCGTGAAGGTGTACAACGGGATTGAAAATGTGAGCGTGGGCAAGGACTCCCACAGCGTGACCGACCAAACGCAAGGCAACTGGAACGGCATCATAGGCAAGATTGCCCTGATGTCACGCCCCGCCCAGGGCATCCTGCGCTACCGCGTGACACCTCACATAGCCGACAGCACCGTTAGTGTGGAACTGACCCTGGGCGACCTGGACGGGTCGAACCCCGTGAAGAAGAAGGCGAAGCCCGCATTGCCCCCACACCGCGAGGTGCAATTGATACTCACCGGTCCCGACGGCGAGCCACTCGCCGTGCCCACACTGCAACCCCTTACGCCCACCGACTCGCTTCTTCATGTAGAGTTAGACCTGCATGGTACCATGCAGACGTGGGATGAGTTCCACCCTAACCTCTATCAGTTAACCGCCATAATCGACAAGGACAGTACCCATATCCCATTCGGTATCAGAGAGATAAAAGCCGAAGGACGCCAATTGCTGCTGAACGGCAATCCAATATGGATGCGCGGTACGGTGGAAAACTGCACTTTTCCTGAAACCGGCTACCCACCCACCGACGTGGCCTCATGGGAAGAAATCTTCCTGAAGTGCCGCCGCTACGGTCTCAACCTGATGCGTTTCCACTCCTACTGCCCCCCGGAGGCCGCCTTCACCGCCGCCGACAAAGTAGGTTTCTACCTGCGGCCAGAAGGTCCGTCGTGGCCCAACCACGGGGTGAGGCTGAACAGCCGTATGTCCATAGACTCCTACCTGTTGCAAGAATGCAAGGACATCGTCGACCGCTACGGCCACCACCCTTCCTTCGTGCTCATGGCTGCCGGCAACGAACCCGCCGGCAACTGGGTATCGTGGGGCAACAACTTTGTGAAGACGATGCATGCCTATGACAGCAACCGCCTCTACTGCGCCGCCTCGGTGGGCAACAACTGGGCATGGGACAGCAGCAGCGAATTTCATGTGAAAAGCGGCGCCCGCGGCCTGGACTGGGACAACCATGCCCCACACTCCGACGATGACTACTATGAGCAGATTCTGCATCCGCGGAACTACACCTCTGCCGACGGAGAGGCCAACGACTCCCCCATGCTGTCGCATGAGGTGGGACAGTGGTGCGCCTTCCCCGACCTGGACGAGCGATACGACTACAAAGGGGTGTACAAAGCACGCAACTTTGACATTTTCAGCGACTTGCTCAATGAGCACGGCATGAGCGGACAAGCCAGGAAATTCCTTGATGCGAGCGGACGCCTCCAGACGCTGGCATATAAATATGACATTGAGCGCAACCTGCGCACCCCTGACTATGCCGGATTTGAACTGCTGGGCCTGAACGACTACAGCGGACAGGGCACCGCCCTCGTAGGCGTGCTCAACGTGCACTGGCGCGAGAAAGGCTATTGCGACGATGCCACATGGCGCAGTTTCTGCAGCGAACTGGTGCCGCTGGCCAAGTTCTCAAAATTCGTCTACACTACCGCCGAAACCCTTGAGGTGCCCATCGACCTTTACAACGCCACCGGCGGGGACATAGAAGACGGCACCCTGACCTATGAGGTGGAAGGTTTCCCCAGCCGCATGTTCACCACCACCATTCCGGCAGGAAAGACTGCCGACGTTGTGACGGTGCGGCAGAGTCTGCGCACTGTAAAAGCGCCCTGCCGCCTGACCCTGAGTGCCGAGATTGAGGGTCACCGCAACAGTTGGGACTTCTATGTATATCCCGACTTAGCCACCCCCGACGACACCACGGGCATCTATGTATGCGAGACGCTCGACTCCACCGCCCTGGCCCGCCTGAACGAGGGCGGCAAGGTGCTGCTGTGCGCTGCAGGCAAGGTGACCTACGGCAACGATGTGTCACACCACTTCCTGCCTGTGTTCTGGAACACGAGCTGGTTTAAGATGCGTCCGCCTCACACCACCGGCTGCTATATAGAGAAAGAGCATCCCGCCTTCAACCTCTTCCCCACCGAGCAATGGCAAGACGTGCAGTGGTGGGAACTGGTGAACGGTGCACAGGTGATGAACCTGAGTGACTTTCCGGAAGAGTTCCAACCCATTGTGCAGCCCATCGACACCTGGCACCTGAGCCGCAAACTCGGCATGCTGATAGAAGCCCGCATAGGCGAAGGCAGTCTGCTGATGACCACACTCGACATAAGCAGCAACCTGAACCGCCGCGTGGTGGCGCGCCAACTGCGCACGTCGCTGTTGAGCTATATGCGGAGCTTTGCCTTCAGGCCCCGCACAGAGATAGACCTGCAGGTTATAAAGGAACTGTTCGAAAAAGAATCAAGTACCCCCGACAAAAGATGAACATAGCAGTAATACTGGCCGGCGGCAGCGGCACCCGTCTGGGCGGCCCCCTGCCCAAGCAATTCATGACGGCAGCCGGCAAGACCATCCTTGAACACACCATTGAAGCTTTTGAACACCATGCACGCATCGATGAGATAGCCGTGGTGATAAGGAACGACTATATAGAAGAGGCAAAAGCCATCGTGGAACGCAACGGCTACAAGAAAGTGCGCAAAATACTGGCTGGGGGCAAGGAGCGCTACGACTCAAGCCTTGCTGCCATCCGCGCCTATACCCACGACGACGACCTTCTTCTGCTGCACGATGCCGTGCGTCCCCTGGTGAGCAGCCGCATCATTGACGACTGTCTGACGGCACTCGACACCTTTCGCGCTGTGGCCGTAGCGGTGAAGACCACCGACACCATTTATCAGGTGGACAACAACGGCTGCATCTGCGCCATACCGCCCCGCAGCACGCTGCGCAATGCCCAGACCCCGCAGGCTTTCCGCCGTGGCACTATCAGCGAGGCCTATGCCATCGCTCTTCAGGATCCCGACTTCGTGACCACCGATGACATAGGGGTGGTGAGCCGCTACCTGCCCCATGAACCCATCTATGTGGTAGAGGGTGAAGCGTCCAACATCAAGGTAACCTACAAAGAAGACCTGCCCCTGCTGGAAAGGCTCCTGCAAGAGCGTGCGACGCGGTGAGAAGAACCGTCTGAAGCGAGACGGGGTCAGACCTTGTTCATCAGGATTTCGAAAAGTTGCCTGTGCTTCTTACCTATGACCTCGAGCACCACCCCGGTGAAGAAAAACAACAGAGCCACCACAATGAGAAATCCTGAGGCAATGAGTGTGGGGAAACGCGGCACCAAGCCGGTGTGCAGATAGTCGGTCAACACCGGCACAAACATCACAATGCCCACAAGGAGGAAAAACACGGCAAAGATAGAGAAGAAGGCAAACGGCTTATAGTCGCGGAACAGCCGCGTGATGGTGAGCAACACCTTGAAGCCATCTCGATAGGTGTTGAGTTTTGACACGC
>CAJONT010000139.1 GCA_905235975.1 uncultured Prevotella sp. | reverse complement strand
GATGAGACTTGACGCTTTGCACCGAATAAAAGCAAAAAGCGACCGAAATGAAACGGATGGAATCTGCTTTTGAATTTTTTCATAATTAATAGAACACACCTTGAAAACCATTGATTATTAGAGCCCCGAATATCACCCTTCAGAGCCCAGGGCATCGCCCCATATCCCTCTAATCAATCTCAATCACCACATACTCCGACTTTGTGCCAATGCGGAACTTGCCGCCCCAGATACCTAAGCCCGAGCTTACGTAATAGAAGGTGGAGCCGCGCCGCCCCTCACCGTAGGTAATCTCATATATGGCACTGGTGATCCAACTGATGGGCCATACCTGACCGTAGTGCGTGTGACCGCTCAGCTGCAGGTCGACACCCAAATTTTCCGCCTCCTCCAAGTGATAAGGCTGGTGGTCGAGCAGCACGGTGAACCGGTCCTTCGGAGCCCCGTCGGGCAGAATGTCGCGTAGCGACTTCCTGTTGCGGTTGGTGCGGTCGTCGCGCCCCACGATACACAGACCGTTGTCCAAGAGCAACGAGTCGTCGCGCAGCAGTGTGATGCCGGCATCGGCATAGAACTTGCGCGCCTTCGCCTCCTGACTGTAGTATTCGTGGTTGCCTAAGCAGGCATACACCGGCGCGTTCAGCCGTTTGAACTCCTCCGCCGTGCGCTCCTCGATGAGCGGCCTCGCACTGACGTCCAGGATGTCGCCCGCCACCAGAATCAGGTCGGCGTGCTCCTCGTTCAGCATGTCCACCCACTGGGCAAACACCGCCCGCCGGTTGTTGTATCCCAAGTGCAAGTCGCTCACCATCACGATTTTCATCGGTTTCGCTATCGGTTTCTCCGTGTGCAGCGCAATGGTCTTGCGGTATTTTTTGTGGTAGTGGATGTTGCCGCCCACGAAGATGGCCGTGAGCACGGCGACGATGGCCAGCGCCGTCCACCCGTTGTGGTGCAGCCACGCCCTCGGCAGCACACGGCACAGTGTCAGGATGTCGAGCACCAAGAAAGTCATCACCCCGTACAGCAGAATGAAGAGTCCGCTCGTGCTTATCTCATAGGCGACGACAGCCAGGTTCAGCGGCATATTGTCCAACCTGTCGCCCCGGAAGTAGAGCAAGCTCAGCACCGCCGCCACCAATGCCGCTACGATGATTGCTTTCACACATTTGCCGAACGGCAGCAACGCCCACACATGCCACATGACATAGCTCAAGCCGGTCAGAAGCACTGCCAGCACCGATAAAAAGAAAACCAGTCTCATAAGTTTAGGTGTGTTCTGTTCATTCTGAAAATTTTGAAGGCAGTGTTCCATTGGTTTCGTTTCGGTCGCTTCTTACTTTTATTCGGTGCAAAGCGTCAAGCCTCATCCGTTGTGTAGTCCGCTACACGCCTTCTGAAACTAACACTTTGCCCTCGGCTAAAAGACAAAAAACGCCACGACATATTGAATAGAACCCACCTGTAAAAGCCCCGCCTACATCAGCGAGAGCGTGTATACATAAATTACGGCAGAGGGAATGGCCATGAGCGCCGAGTCGAACCTGTCGAGCATGCCGCCGTGACCCGGCAGCACGTTGCCGCTGTCCTTTACCCCCAAAGTGCGTTTCATCAGACTCTCCACCAGGTCGCCCAGTGTGCCCATCACCACCACCAAGAGGCCAAGGCCCATCCATTGCGGCACCCCGGCCAGCAGCGGCTGATTGCCGTCGCCGCCCCAACGCGCCGAGAAGTAGCCCACGGCGGCAGCCAGTGCCAAGGTGAGCACGGCACCACCCGCCGAGCCTTCCCACGTCTTGCCCGGCGACACCCGCTCCATGAGCTTGTGCTTGCCGATGAGCGACCCCGTGCAGTAGGCCCCCGTGTCGTTGGCCCACAGAAAAACGAACACGCTCAGCGGCAGCAGGTTGTTGAACACCGTTTCGCCCTGTGCCGTCGAGGTGAAGGCCAGTGCGTTGATCATGCTGAATGGCAGCGCGATATAGAGTTGGCTCAGCGCCATGTACGCCCAGTTGTGTATCGGGTTCGGAGCCTTTGTGAAGAGCTCTGCCACAATCAGGTAAATCACCGTGATGAGGTAGGGTATGAACACCGTCACCGGAGTCATGCCTATGCAGAAACCTGCCACGGCGAGGAAGAAATACACGCCCGCCGCCGTGGAGATGAACTGGTTCACCTGCACGTTGCGCGAGGCGTTCACCAGGGCGGCATACTCCCAGATGGTCATGCCCGTGATGAGTGCGAAGAGAAACACCATGGCCAAGGGAGCCATGAATCCCGCCACCATCACCACCACGAAGAGCACGCCGGTCACCGTCCGCACGATGAAGTTTTTCATCTTCTTCGTCATCCCTGCTCCTCCATGTTGTCGCCGGGTGCCGGCAGCGAGGGTGTCTCCTCCTGCTTCACCTCAGCGGTCTCCACCTGCTTCTGCTCATCCGCCTCGTTGGGCGAGGCCTCGTTCATCAGTTCCTGCGAGCGACTCGTCCAGGGGCGCTTGCCGAAAATCTTCTCCACGTCCTCGGCGAAGATCACCTCGCGCGAGATAAGCAGCTCCGCCAGTTGGTTGTGGCCCTCTTTGTGGTCCAGCAGAATCTGCTTGGCACGTTCATACTGCTCGTTCACCATCTTCAGCACCTCCTCGTCTATCACCTTAGCCGTCGTCTCCGAGTAAGGCCGCTGGAACTGCGCCTCCTGGTTGTAGTAGCAGATGTTGGGCAGTTCGTCGCCCATGCCCGCATAGGCTATCATGCCGTAGGCGCTCTTCGTCGCCCTCTCCAAGTCGTTGATGGCGCCGGTCGAGATATGACCGGTGAAGAGCTCCTCTGCGGCGCGTCCGCCCATGAGCGAGCACATCTCGTCGAGCATCTCCTCCTTGGTGGTGATTTGCCTCTCTTCCGGCAGATACCATGCGGCACCCAGCGCCCTGCCTCTCGGCACGATCGACACCTTCACGAGCGGGTTGGCATGCTCGCAGAACCATGAGATGGTGGCGTGTCCGGCCTCGTGCAGCGCGATGGTGCGCTTCTCCTGCGCCGTCATCACCTTTGTTTTCTTCTCCAAGCCGCCTATGATGCGGTCCACGGCATCGAGGAAGTCCTGTTTGCACACCGTCTTCGCGTTGCGGCGTGCGGCTATGAGCGCCGCCTCGTTGCACACGTTGGCGATGTCGGCGCCCGAGAATCCCGGTGTCTGTCTTGCCAGCAGGTCGATGTCCACCGAGTCGTCCAGTTTGATGCGTTGCAGGTGCACGATGAATATCTCCTTGCGCTCGTTCAGGTCGGGCAGGTCTACAGTTATCTGTCTGTCGAAACGTCCCGCCCTGAGCAGTGCGCTGTCGAGCATGTCGGCGCGGTTGGTGGCAGCCATGATAATCACGCCGCTGTTGGTGCCGAATCCGTCCATCTCCGTGAGCAGCGCGTTCAGGGTGTTCTCCCGTTCGTCGTTGCCGCCCATCGAGGGGTTCTTCGAGCGCGCGCGGCCCACGGCGTCAATCTCGTC
>CAJONT010000138.1 GCA_905235975.1 uncultured Prevotella sp. | reverse complement strand
TTTGCCCGGGTCTACGGCCTCACTGCGGGTCAATATAAGGAATTGGAGCCTTACATACAGATTTCCTCCTCCTACCGTCCTGCCGCCGATGTCTATGGTAAGCCGCATCAGGGTGGCCGCGTGTCAGGGAACTGGGACGAGCCGGCTCCTGCGGCGGAGCGGCAGCATGAGGCATACCCTCGCGACACCTTGCGCTATCCTGTCAAATTGAAGCAGGGCGAGATGGTAGATGCAAATCTTTCCGACACCACGCAGCTGAAGAAGATACCCGGCATAGGCAGTGGATATGCCCGTGCCATTGTGCGCTATAGGGAAAGACTGGGCGGTTATTATAAGGTGGAGCAGCTGTTGGAGATTGAGGGCTTTCCAGAGGAGGCCTTGCCCTATGTCTCCCTGTCGGCTCCCTCGCTGAAGAAGCTGAATGTGAACAGACTCTCTGTGAATGAACTGAGGAAGCATCCCTATGTCAACTTCTATCAGGCGAAGGCCATTGAGAACTACCGTCGTCTGAAAGGCAATATCCAAAGCCTTGACGACCTATCGCTGCTGCCAGAGTTCCCTCCTGAGCTGTTGGAACGCCTCGCCCCCTATGTGACCTTTTGAGACAGCATGCGTTGCTCCATGCGTTGACAGTGCAGGACCGCCTATCTCTTTCTCAGCAACGACACGATGCGACTCATCTGGTTGGGAATGCGTATCTGCTGAGGACATTTCAACAGACATGCTTCGCAGTCGATGCACTGACTGGCCTGCTGTTCGGTAGGTATGGCCTGACGGTATTCGCGAATGAAATGCTCATGACGCTCAGCATAGTCGGCGGCTGTGGTCTCCGGCAGTGGCAGTAGGTGATTGTTCACCGCCTCGTTGTAGAAACTGAAGTTGCCGGGAATGTCCACGCCATAAGGGCAGGGCATGCAGTAGGCACAGGTGGTGCAAGGTATGGTGGGGATGCCCGCCATGCCGTCGGCAATCTTCTCCAACAGCTCGTTTTCAGCCTCCGTGCAGGGGTCAAGGGGCGAGTGGGTTTTTAAGTTCTGCACGAGGTGGTCCATCTGGTTCATGCCGCTCAGTGTGGTCAGGATATTGGGGAAAGTGCCCACCCACCGGAAGGCCCATTCAGCCAGAGGGGCATCGGGTCGCAGTTCTTCAAGTTGTTTGGCATATTCTTTCGGCATTCTGGTGAGCGAGCCGCCGCGCAGAGGCTCCATTACCACCACTTGGATGCCGTTCTTTTCCAGTTTGTCGTAAAGGTATTCTGCATCGGCGTCTTGCTTCCATCCGCTCCTGTTGAGCGAGGCATGCCGCCAGTCGAGGAAGTTCATCTGTATCTGTGCGAAGTCCCAGTGGTAGTCGTCGTTGTGGTCTACGAGCCAGTCGAATGCCCTCACGTCGCCATGGTAGGAGAACCCGAGGTGGCGGATGCGTCCTGCCTTGCGTTCTTCGACGAGGAAGTCGAGAAAACCGTTGTCGAGGAACCTTCCGTCGAGAGCGTCCATTCCCCCCTGTCCTATGCCGTGAAGCAGATAATAGTCGATGTAGTCTACGCGCAGTTCGCGGAATGACTTCTCATAGATTTTCTTCGACTCTTCGAACGACCATGTGCGCTCGTCGTAGTTGGACATTTTCGTGGCCACATAGTATTTCTCACGTGGGTGGCGGCTCAAGGCAGTGCCCGTGATACCTTCATTTCGTCCGCCTCCATACATCGGAGCCGTGTCGAAGTAGTTGATGCCGTGTGCGATGGCGTAGTCCACCAGTTCGTTCACCAGTTCTTGGTTGTCACGCGGCATGCGCATCATGCCGAGGCCGAGCAGCGAGATCTTCTCTCCCGTGCCGTGCTGCACACGGTAGGTCATTGTGCCCTCCGGTGCCTGTGCGCCTTCATCTATTTTCATGCCTGACAGCGTCTTTCCGTTTTCGGCAAATGCCTTCCATGGTTCCAAAGCCAATGTGGCCATTGTCGAACCGGTTATAATGCCCAGTCGTTTCAGAAATTTTCTCCTGCTATTGTCCATTGTGATATGTATTTGGTTTTCTGTTATTATTGTTTCAAAGATGGTACATCTCCTCTTCGGTCAGCATCCGAACCCCGTTTTCCTTCAGTATGTGTTCACAGGCTGCCATGTCCACCGTGCGGATGATGATGTTGGCCGTTTCCCCGTTGTTGAAAGAATACATATACTCTATCTCCACGCCGGCTTCCGACAGGTGTTTGAGGATGACGGCCAGCGAACCGGTCACGTTGGGTGTGGAGAAGCCGATTACGTTGGTGGTCTTTACGGCGAAACCGTGCTCTTTGAGACACTTGGCAGCCAAGGTGGGGTCGGAGACCACGCAGCGCAGGATGCCGAAATCGGAACTGTCCGCAATGCTCAAGGCGGAGAGGTTGATGCCTGCGGCCGCCAGTATTTCTGTGACTTCCGTCATGCGGCCCGACTTGTTTTCCAAGAATATTGACAGTTGTTTTGTGTACACGTCGGTAGGTTTAAGGTGAAAGGTTTGCCTGCTTTTCGCATTGGCGACCCAAATGTATGAAAAATTTTTGATATGTCAACAAGTTCGGGATAAAAAAAGAAAAATAACCCACCTAGTCGAGGCGTATGACGGGATATTTCCGCCACTCCTTTTCCTTGTCGTTGATAAAAAGTTCAAGTTTCGCATGTTCATCGCAATGTGCCTTGTCCATCGCAATGTGCCCTGTCCATCGCAATGTGCCTTGTCCATCGCAATGTGCCCTGTCCATCGCAATGTGCCCTGTTCATCGCAATGTGCCTTATCCATCGCAATGTGCCCTGAAAGGGCATTAACTCTAAGCCCAGGGCAACGCCCTGGGGATATGCGTTGAACCACCCACGCCCTGAAAGGGCAAAAGCATTGGTTAATAGTGCTTTTGCCCTTTCAGGGCGTATTTTCATCCATCC